>JAUXWS010000078.1 GCA_030685015.1 bacterium | reverse complement strand
CGGTCACCATGAACCCCCATCCCGACCTTCCCCCTGGGAGGGGGAAGGAGACTGTGCGGTCACCATGAACCCCCATCCCGACCTTCCCCCTGGGAGGGGGAAGGAGACTGTGCGGTCACCATGAACCCCCATCCCGACCTTCCCCCTGGGAGGGGGAAGGGGATTGGCTCGTCAGCAGGCGCCGTGCCGCCGCCAGGTCCGGCTCATCCTCGCGGCCGGACTGCAGGCGGGCGATCTGGCACAGGCGGCCCTCCTCGTCCAGCAGGCGGATCTCCACGGCCGTGGCCCCCCGCGTGTAGGATTTCTCGACGCCGATCTGGTGCTGCGCGGCGGCGGCGATCTGCGGCAAGTGGGTGATGCAAAGCAGCTGGTGGCGCGCCGCCAACTGCCGCATGAGGGAGGCGACGGCCAGGGCGGCCTTGCCGCTGATGCCGGCGTCGATCTCGTCGAAGACGAGGCACTGGCCAGCGCTCTCCTCCAGCAGCAGGCATTTCAACGCCAGCATGATGCGCGACAGCTCGCCGCCGGAGGCGATCTGCTCCAACGGCCCCAGCGGCGTGTCCGGGTTGGTGCTGATGAAGAAGGCCGGACTCTCGGCCCCCACCGCGTCCCAGCGGGTGGGCGGCTCCTCAAGGACCACATCCAGGCGGCCCCCCGTGATGCCCAGTTCCTCGAGCAGGGGCTGGATGCGCCGCGAGAGGGCGGCGCCCCCCGCCGTCCGGCCCTCGCTGAGGGCGTGGCGGGCCTGCTCAAGCGCCTCCCGGCGCTGCTCCTCCTCCCGTTCCAGAGCGACGATGCGCGCGTCCAGATCCTCCCCGGCGGCGAGCAGGCCGCCCAGCTCCCGCTGCCTGTCCAGCATGGCATCCAGGCTGCCGCCGTGCTTGCGGATCAGGCGGTCCAGCTGCTGCAGGCGCTCGCGGATCTGCTCCAGGCGCTCGGGATCCCAGTCCAGGGCCTCGGCGCGGGCGCGCGCCTGCTGGGCGGCCTCCTGGATCTTGAGCACGGCCTCGCTCAGCAGGGCGGCGGCGGGATCGAAGGCGGGATCCAGCCGGGCCGCCTGGGACAGCTCCTTCTCCTGGGCCGTGAGCCGCCCGTGGAGGGAGTCCTCGCCTTCATAGAGCGCGTCCGCCGCCTGGAGCCCCACGCGCTTCAACTCCTCGGCGTGGGAAAGCAGGCGGTGCTCCGCCGCCAGCTCGCGGTCTTCGCCGGGCCGGGCGGCCAGGGCCTCCAGCTCCTGCAAATGGAACTGCCACAGCTCGCGCAGCTCCCGCCGCCGTTCGGCCTCCTGGCGGGCGGCGGCCAGCTCGTCGCGCAGCCCCCGCCAGGCGCGCCAAGCCTCGTCGTGGACGGCGCGGGCGGGCCGGATGAGCGGCAGGGCGTCCAGCAGGTCGGCGTGGCGCTCGCGCTCGAGCAGCTGGGCCAGGTCGCGCTGGCCGTGGAAGTCGGCCAGATGGACGGCCAGCTCGCGCAGGTCCCGCTGCTGGACGGATTGCCCGGCCACGGTGCTGCGGCTGCGGCCCTGGACGATCTCCCGGCCGATGGCGAGCGGCCCGGCGGGCAGTCCGCGCGGCTCCCGCCAGGCGCGCAGGGCGGGGCTGTCCGCCGCGGCGAAGACGGTCGTGATACGCGTGGTCTTTCCCTCGTGGAGCAGCTCGCGGTGGACGCGCGCGCCCAGGGCGGCGCCCACGGCGCCCAGCAGCATGCTCTTGCCGGCGCCCGTCTCGCCCGTGACGGCGATGAAGCCGGCGGGGAGATCCAGCCGCAGGGAGCGGATGAGGCCGAAGTGCTCGATGGCGAGGTGCGTCAGCATGGGGACAAGATAGGACCGGGCCGGCGGGGAGGGGCAGACGGGGAGGGCCGGAGATGGGAACCTCGCCCTGAGGCAGGTTGAACCTGGACATGTGGGAAGCGGAGGAGGAAAGGAAGCCCGTCCTGTGGCCGCCAGTGGACAGGGGGGCTACATGGTTCTGGTTTTTGCCCTGTTCCCTCCCACCGCCCCCCTCCCGCCCGGGGAACCTGGGGTGGCCGCATTTGATCCCGAATGGGCCGTGTTTCTCGTGGACAAGCGGACGGCTGTCCAATCAACTCCACAGACGATTGCGCCTCAGACGTGACCCGCTGCGATTGTCCAGCCTGTCGCCACGCCTTACTGCTTGGGTAGGACTGTCTGACTGCTTGTGAGCCTCCCGCGCCCTTGCCATCCAATGGCCTGCCCGCAAACCCTCAGCGAATCACCGCGATCTTTCCCTCCGCGCTCCCCCCGTCGGAGCTGACGAGGATGAGGTAGACGCCGCTGCCCACCAGGGCGCCGCCGTCGTCGCGCCCGTCCCAGCCCTCCTCGGCCTCCAGCAGGGAGAGCTTGCGCACGCGCCGGCCGGAGGCGTCGTAGAGGACGATGGTGGCGTCGTTGGCCAGGCCCTCGGGCAGCAGGCGGGCGCGCCGGAGGCCGTCCGGGCGGAAGGGATTGGGGTACATGCGGGCCGTGCCGGCGGGGGCGCGGCCGTAATCGCGGGCGCCGGTCCCGCAGGTGAAGAGGCCCAGGTTGCCCGCCACCCAGAGGGCGCCGTCAGGCATGATGCGCACGGCGTTCAGTTGGAAGCCCTCGGCGCGGCGCAGCAGGCTGTTGAGCTCCGCCGCCACAACCGGATTGCGGAAGAGGGCGGCCTGCGGCTCGTAGACGCTGAGCCCGGCGTCGGCCCCCAGCCAGACGCGGCCGCGGCCATCGGCCGTGAGGGCCTCCACCTGCTCGCTGAGGAGGCCTTCCAGGAACTGCACGCGGCTGAACTGGGCCAAGCCGCCATAGATGCCGCCCACGTAGAAGCCGTCGGAGGTGGCCAGCCAGAGGTTGTCGGAGGCGTCCACGGCCAGGCCGTTCACCACGCCGGGCGCCGCCAGGCCGAAGTTCCAGTTGGCGTCGGCCAGCTCGTGCTGGTCCAGGCGCCACTCCGCCAGGCGGGAGACAGGCAGCCCGCGGCTGGAGAGCTGAAGCAGGCGTTTGCGTTCGTCGCGGGAGTCCTTGCCCGCCACGCCGGCCCAGACACCCAGCGTCGGCGTGGGCAGGATGCCCCAGGGGAAGCGCAGGCCGATTTGCGGGAAATGCTTGCGGGCGAAGGCCGTGCTGCTGTCCGCATACCAGGCGGCTGGCACCACGACCAGGCAGGAGTCGTCCAGGGCCTGGTGGTTGACAATCCACAGGTTGCCAGCGGCGTCCTCCTGCAGGTCGCTCACCAGGGGAAAAGTGGGGCCCTCGCCCACCTGGGCATTGGCGAAGCCGGCCATGCGGTGGGCGGGTCCGGCGTCCCAGGAGAATTTTTTCACCTGGGGCTCGGGCAGGTCGGGCAGGAGGCGGCTGCAACCGCGGCCCCAGCTGCCGAACCACACGCCGCCATGGCGGTCGCAGGCGATGCTGGTGGGGTAGTTGCCGAAATAGTCATAACCCAGCTTCCAGGCCTGCCAGCCGCCCTCCGGCCGCAGGCGGTAGAGGCCGTTGCGGCGGTTGTCGGAGGCCACGCCCACGGCCCAGAGGCTGCCGTCGGCGGCCACCTCCAGGTCGACGAACTCCTCGGCCCCGGGCAGATCGGGACGGAGGGGCTCGCCCCATCCGTCGTCCGCCAGGGCGACCAGTCCGCCGCCCTCTCCGCCCGGCAACAAGGCCGCCCACAGGGTTCCCCCCTCGTAGGCGAGGGCTCCCACGCGCTGGCCGAGGCTGGACTGGTGCTGGCCGCCGTCCTGCAGGACGCGGCTGCCCGTGCCGCTGGCCAGGGCCAGGACCCAGCTGGATCCCTTCGCCGCCAGGGCCAGCGGTTGGGACAAGCCCGCCAGCTCCGTGCGCCACTGGCCGTCCAGACCCATCGACCCGGCCCAGGCGGCGCCCAGCGGATCCTGCAAGAGGGCGTAGAGCCGTTCCTCGCCGGCGGCCAGCCAGGCGCGGTCCACCGTGACCAGGTTGCCCGGGCGCGCCCAGGACTGCATCGAGGCCGGCGGAGCGGGCCAGCCAGCGCCCCAAACCAGGCCGTTCGCCGTGACGGCCACCAGCCAGTCCCCGAATGCGGTCGCGGCCAGGACCGGGCTCTGCTGGGGGAAGTCGCCCAGGGCATGCAGGTTCCAACGGACGAGGTACTCGTCGTCCTCGGCCAGGTAGTCGAAGCGCGTGAGGCCGATGCTGTGGGCGACGAGCACGGTGCCGCCGCCGCCCCACAGGTCGTTGATCGCCCGGATCTGCGGATGCTCGCGGAACTCGAGGAAGCCGCGCGACCAGGCGCCGTCATGAAGGCCGCGGGCGCTCAGGCTGGCGTCGGCGCCGGCCCAGAAGAGGGTGCCCGCTCCATCCGTGCAAACATCCACCAAGTCCACCGCAAGCATGCCCTGCGGAAACGAGACGTGCTCCCAGGTGCCGCCGGCCACGGGATGGAGGACGCCGCCGCGGGTGGAGGCGGTGACCAGGCGACCGTCCACGGCGATCATGGCCCGCGTGTCGGTGAAATCGGCCACGTGCCGCCAGCGCTCCTGGGCCTGGGCCAGGCCGCAGGCGAGGAACAGGGTGGCTGTCAGGAGGGCGCGCGCCATGGGGCTCAGCCCAGCCGCGCCATCAGGTCCGCCATTTCGATGGCGGACAGGGCGGCGTCCCAGCCCTTGTTGCCGGCCTTGGTGCCGGCGCGCTCCACCGCCTGCTCGATGGTGTCCGTGGTCAGCACGCCGTTGGCGACAGGCAGGCGCTTCTCGAGCATGACCTGGGCCATGCCCTTGGCCGACTCGTGCATCACCACCTCGAAGTGCGGCGTGGCGCCCCGGATGACGGCGCCCAGGCAGATGATGGCGTCCACCTGCCCGGAGTCGGCCAAGCGGGCCGCGGCCAGGGGAATCTCGAAGGCGCCGGGCACGCGCACCACCGTGACCTTGGCCCGCTCCCCGCCGTGGCGCTCGATGCAGTCGAGGGCGCCCTCCAGCAGGCGTCCGCCGATCAGGTCGTTGAAACGCCCCAGCACGATGCCGAAGCGCCGGCCCTTGGCCTGCAGCTGCCCATTGATCTCCTTCATGGCATGCCCCTTACATGTTCAACATGTGGCCCAGCTTGGTCTTCTTGGTGCGAAGGTAGTGTTCGTTGAAGGCGCCGTGCGGCACCTGGAGCGGCACTCGCTCCACCACCTCGATGCCGAAACCCTTCAAGCCGACGATCTTGCGCGGGTTGTTGGTGAGGAGGCGAATGTGCTTCAGGCCCAGCTCCTGGAGGATCTGCGCGCCGATGCCGTAGTGGCGCAGGTCGGGCGGGAAGCCGAGACGCTCGTTGGCCTCCACCGTGTCGGCGCCGTCGTCCTGCAGGGCATAGGCGCGCAGCTTGTTGGCAAGGCCGATGCCGCGGCCCTCCTGCCGCATGTAGAGGACGACGCCCACTCCTTCGTCGGCCACCAGCCGCATGGCATGGTGGAGCTGGTTGCCGCAGTCGCAGCGCATGCTGCCGAAGACGTCGCCCGTGAGACACTCGCTGTGGACGCGGACCAGCACCGGCTCCACGGCGGCGGCGGGGTCACCCATGACGAGGGCCAGGTGGTCGCGCTTGTCCACCGGCGAGTAGAAATGATGCAGGTTGAACTCGCCCCAGGGCGTTGGCATGCGCACCTGCACGCGTGTCACAATCTGGCTTTCATGGGCGGAGCGCCAGGCGATCAGATCCTCGATGGTGATCATCTTGAGGCCGAAGGTGTCGCGCACGCGGGCCAGGTCGGGGACGCGGGCCATGCTGCCGTCGTCCCTCATGATCTCGCAAAGGACGCCCACCGGCTGCAGGCCGGCGAGGCGGGCCAGGTCGACCGAGGCCTCGGTGTGGCCGGCGCGCTGCAGCACCCCGCCGCGGGCGGCCATGAGCGGATGGATGTGGCCGGGGCGGGCCAGATCGGCGGGGGCGGTGGCGGAGTCGGCCAGGGCGCGCAGGGTGATGGCCCGGTCCTGGGCGCTGATGCCGGTCGTGGTGCCGGCCCGCGCGTCCACGCTGACAGTGAAGGCCGTGGCGTGGAGGGCCGTGTTCTCGCCCACCATCAAATCCAGGCCCAGGGTCTTGCAGCGCTCCTGGGTCAGGCTGGCGCAGATCATGCCCCGGCCGTGCCTGGCCATGAAGTTGACCCGCTCCGCCGTCACCAGCTCGGCGGCCATGATGAAGTCCCCCTCATTCTCGCGGTCGGGGTCGTCCACCACGATGATCATCTCGCCCGCGGCGATGGCGGCCAGGGCGTCCTCGATCGGATCAAACACGACGTCCATCTCAGTCCTCAGGTGCCGAGGCCGGTCAGCGTCCCCCAGGAGAGACCGCCCGGCCCCTCTCCCGGGGCGCGCGCCGCCCCGTGTTGCAGCAGCTGCTCGACGACCTTCGCCAAGCAGTCGAACTCCACGTTCAAAGCGTCGCCGGGGCGCCGCCGGCCCAGGGTGGTGTGCTCCAGGGTGTAGGGAATGAGCGCCACCCGCGCCCGCCCCTCGCTCCCCTCGCGCCGGGCCGCTCCGGCCACGGTCAGGCTGACGCCGTCCAGGCAGATGGAACCGGTGCGCGCCGTGAAGCGGAGGAAGTCGTGGGGGAATGCCAGCTCCAGCTCCATGCCCAGGGTGGCCCGCTCCAGGCGCGTGACGCGGCCGGTGCAGTCCACGTGACCCTGCACGAAGTGCCCGCCCAGGCGGGTCTGCAGGGTGAGGGCACGCTCCAGGTGCACGGCGGCACCGGAGGCCAGGCCGCCCAGGGTCGTCTTGGACAGGGTCTCGCCCACCGCCTGCAGCTCCACCAGGCCGGCGCCGACGGCCGTGACCGTGAGGCAGACGCCGTTGACGAGCAGGCTGTCCTCCGGCTTGAGATCGGCCAGCACGCGGCTGGCGCGAAGGCGCAGGCGCCGGCCGCCGCCCTCGGAGCGGACGGCTTCCACCGTGCCCAGCTCCTCCACGATGCCGGTGAACATCGCTGCTACCCCCTCGCTTCCGGACGCCAGGCCTGCCAGAGGTCGGCGCCGACCCGCCTTTGCCGGACCAGGCGGAAGGCCCTGGCCGGCGCCACGCCCTCGGCGATCTGGACAGCGGGGAGGCCGCGACCCAGCAGCAGCGGCGCGGTGATCGTCACCAGCTCGTCGACCAGGCCGGCGGCCAGGAAGGAGCCGTGAACGGCAGCTCCGCCTTCCACCAGGAGGCCGTCCAGGCCCAGGGCCAGGCACTCCGCCAGCACCCAGTCCAGGGGAGGCCGCGCGGCGCCGCCGTGGCGGGCCACGCCCACGCCCAGGCGCTCCAGCCGGCGCACGCGCACCGTGGGCGCTTCCCGCCCGCAGAGGAGGGTGAGCGGCTGCTCCCGCGCCGAGCGGACCAGGCGTCCGTCGAGGGGCAAGCGGGCCCGGGAATCCAGCACCAGGCGGTGCGGGGCGCGGCCGCTGAAGGGCCGGCCCGGGATGTGCGGCAAACCAAGCAGGGGGTCGTCGGCCAGCGCCGTGCCGACCCCGATGAGGAGGCCGGGGTGGGCGGCGCGCAGCAGGCGGGTCTCCTCCCGGCTGGCCGGTCCGCTCAAAGCGGTGGGCCGACCGGCCTGCCGGGTGATGAGGCCGTCCAGGCTCTGGGCCCATTTCAGCGTGACCCAGGGCCGGCCGCGGGTCATGGCGCTGACGAAGTGGCGGTTGAGGGCGCGGGCCTCCCCTTCCAACAGGCCGCAGGTCGTCTCCACGCCGCCGGCGCGCAATTGGGCCAGGCCCTGTCCGGCGACCAGGGGATTGGGATCCTCCATCGCCGCGACGAGGCGGGAGATCCCGGCGGCCAGGATGAGTCCGGTGCAGGGGGGGGTGCGGCCCTCATGGCAGCAGGGTTCCAGGGTGACGACGAGATCGGCGCCCCGGGTCACGCTGCGCGGCAGGCCGCGCAGGCAGCGGACCTCGGCGTGGGGATCGCCGGCGCGCTCGTGCCAGCCTTCGGCCAGGAGGCGGCCCTCCCGCACAAGCACGGCGCCCACCATCGGGTTGGGGGCGGCGCCGGGGCGTCCCCGCTCAGCCAGCGCCAGGGCGCGGCGCATGGCCGGCAAGAGGGATTGGGGCCAGAGGCTGGACATGGACATCCCGTGCTGGACGGGGTGAAGGGGATGGACGGCCGGTCGACCGGCAGGGGATCCCGCGGCGGACACCGGGAGCGGTCCCCTGGCTGGCAAGCACGGGCGCGTCTCTCTCCCATCCGGGCTCTCACCGTCGGCGTCCGGGTTCCACGGACTCGGCCCCGCACCTAAACCAGCGGCCTTTCACGTATGACAGGCCCGTGGTTTAGGTGCGGGGTTCGCGGGCTGTCACCGCCGGCTGGGACTTCCACCCAACCCCGAGAAACGACTTGCGAACCGCCGGCAAGATAGGCTCGGGGGGGGGATTCGCCAAGCTGAGGTCGTTCAGGCGGGCTGGTCCAGCAGCTCCCGCACCCGGGCGATGGCCACGCGTCCCTCCGCCAGGGCGAGGACGTCACTGGATCGCGGGTGCTGGCACGGTCCTATCTTGGACTGTCGCAAGGATGAAAAAGGGTATGCGGGAGGACGCATGAGATGGCAGGGCACCTTGTGCAAGATGACGGCCCGCCCCGAGTCGCCCGTCGCTTACACATTGACCGACGCGTTCCAGGGCGGCCCGCCGCTGGAACTCAACCCGCTGCTGGGCCGGCGTCTCGTCCTGGAGCACGAGGGCCGCATTCATTGCCTCCACTGCGGTGCCGCCACGGCCAAGGCCTATGGCGAGGGTTCCTGCTATCCCTGTTTCGTGCGCCTGCCCCAGAACGACATCTGCATCGTCAAGCCCGAACTATGCCACTACCACGACGCCGGCAACCCCTGCCGCGACCCGGCTTGGGGGGAGCGGCACTGTTTCCAACCCCATGTCCTTTACCTGGCGGTCAGCAGCGGGCTGAAGGTGGGCATCACCCGTCAAAGCCAGATCCCCACCCGCTGGATGGACCAGGGCGCCAGCCTGGCCCTGCCCCTGCTGCGCCTGCCCGATCGCCGCGCCGTGGGCGAGGTGGAGTCCTTCCTGGCGGCCCATCTGCCGGACAAGACGCACTGGCAGAAGATGCTGCGCAACGAGACGCCGGAGGTGGACCTGGGCGCCGAGGCGGAGCGGGTGCTTGCCCTGCTGGGCGGGCGCTTCGCCGTGGAGGTGTTGCCCGGACGGGAGCCCTGGCGCTTCACCTACCCCGCCCTGGCCTGGCCCACCAAGGTGAGCAGCTTCAACCTGGAGAAGACGCGCCGGGTGGAGGGCGTGCTGCAGGCGATCAAGGGCCAGTACCTTCTCTTCGACAGCGGCGTGCTCAACCTCCGCAAGCACAGTGGCTGGGATCTCGCCCTGCGCGTGGTGGAGGCGTGATGGGCCGGCACGTCCTTCTTGTCCTGGCGCTCGTGCTGACGGTGGGCATGCCCTCTTCGTCCAGGGCGGCCCGCGAGCGGCCTCTCTTCGCCCTGGCCCTGGGGGGCGGCGCGGCGCTGGGCTACGCCCACCTGGGCGTGCTGGAGGTGCTGGAGGAGGAAGGCTTGCGCCCCGATCTGGTGCTGGGCGCCTCCATGGGCAGCATCGTGGGCGGACTCTACTGCTCCGGCCTGCCTGTCGAGCGCATCGCCGCCCAGGCGGATGGACTCGGCATCTTCCACCTGATGGACCTGCAACTTGGCGGGTTGGGCATCTTCGAGTGGGGCAAGGTGCGTCGCCGGCTGGCCCCGCTGGTGGGAGGGATGAGGTTGGAGGACTGCCCCATCCCCCTCATCTGTGTGGCCACGGATCTGCAATCGGGCGAGCGCCTGTTGCTGCGCAAAGGACCCCTGCTCGACGCCATGCTTGCCTCCGCCACCGTACCGGGGCTTTACGAACCCGTGCCCTGGGAAGGGCGCCTGCTCATCGATGGCGGGCTGGTGGATGAGGTGCCGGTGTTCAGCGCCCGGGAGGCGGGCGCCGCCGTGGTGGTGGCGGTGGATGTCTCCCACCCCCTCCTGGACGGCAAACTGCGCGGCCCCATCGATGTGATGCGTCAGGCCTATTTCATCATCCAGATGCACAACGTGGACCACCGACGCTCCCAGGCCGACCTGCTTGTCCGCCCCGACTTGGATGGCCTGGACTTCCACAAGTTCGGCGAGGTGGAGGCGGCCCGCCGGGCCGGGCGCGAGGCGGCGCGGCGCTGCCTGCCGGAGCTGCGCACCCTGCTGAATGAGAAGGGCTGGACGCCGCGCTGATCCACCAAGGGCGGCAGTTTTTGCTCAGGTGTCCGACCATGGGTCGGACACCTGTTCGGCAATCCAGACAGCCCCCGACCACCTCCCCACTTGGGGCAACAGATCGCCCGCCCGGCGCGACACCCACCCGCCGGGAAATTCTCCGGCTCTGGCGAGACGCACCCATTGTCGGCTGTCTTGCCGAAGGGCCGTACAGCCGGGCGGCAACTACTGCCAGGGTGTCCGACCCTTGGTCGGACACCTGTTCGTTGGCGCAGACACCATCCGCCCGCCTTCCCACATGGGGCAACAGTCGCTTGCCCGGCTCGACACCCGCCTGCGGGCGGATTGCCCCTGGCCACTTATCTCCTTGCTGTTTGTAGCACTTGACCTCGCCGCCCGGCTGTCCAATTTCCGGCGGACCTGCCATCCCGCGGCGGGCCGACGCCTTCCAGCCGGGGCCAATCTATATGACCATCAACGCAATCTGTGCAACAAGGGGCTGGCGCTATTTTTGCTCAACCCAAGAGGCTGGGAGTCCCATCAGGAAGCACCATGACCTCACCATTCTCTCGACCCAATGGATCGGCCTTGGCCACAAGCTTGGCCGCAGGTCTCTTGCTGTCCACCCGCGCCGCCGCCGACGCGCCGCCGCCCGGCTTCAGCCCAGGCCTGCGATTGGTGGGCCTGGATCCCATCGAGGAGAGCTGCCCGCCCGCTGTCGACCTCAGCCTGGCCGCGGCCGGCCTGGTGGACGGGCAGGCCGTGCTGCGCATCGGAACGCGGGAGCCCTGGGGCGGGCGCGCGGTCCTGGCGGCGGAGGCCCGGCACGGAGCCAAGGCGGCCCGCTTGGTGCTGCACGGCACGGAGCGGCTGGAGCGGCAGGTGCTGGCCGCCGGCGCTTGGCGCACCCTGGACACAGATCGGCCGGATCTGCGCCGCGCCCAGGGGGCTGCCGTGCTGGAGCTGTGGCTGCCGGCCGACTGGGTGGAGTGGCCCGCCCTGCTGGCAGTGGAAGCGCCCCTCGATCTGCGCACCTATTGGGGCGGACTGGCCGCCGGCGAGGCGGATCGCCTGGACCGTCCGGCGGGGGGCGAGCGGACACCCTGCCACGTCGCCTTCGTCCACCACGGCAACCAGGGCCTCACCTGGACCGACGTGCTGTGGGGCGACGAGGCCAGCGCCCACGAACAGCACTGGGACGATTACCTCAACACCGGCAGCAACCACAACGGCTTCGACGAGATCCTGGGCCTGCACGACGTGCTGGACATCCCGGCCAATTTCCACGTGGCCGGCCCCCTGCAGACGGCGGCGGAGTGGTACTACCCGGCGGGCGGCGCGGTGGAGGGCTGGAACGCCTGGCTGGCGCGCGGCGCGGCGGAGGGCTGGGCCGGGCTGCTCACCAGCGCCTACGCCCAGCACATCATGCCCTTCGTCCAGGACTCCATGAACGACTGGTCGGTCCACACCCACGCCCAGATGACAGCCTGGCGCTATGGCTACACGCCCCACGTCGCCTGGGTGCCGGAGCGCGTGTGGGTCAGCCCTGAGGACAACGACGGCAACCCCTGGGACACCGCCGCCCACGTGGTGGATTGGATCGGCGACGACTGGCTGCCCCACGGCGTCTGGGCCGTGCTGCTCGACCAGGAGGAGCACTGCGACTACCAGAACAACTGGGCCAACGACCGCCACATCTACACCATTCCCGTGCCCGGCCAGGGCGACCTCAACGTCATCCCCATCAACGGCCCCTTCACCGGCGCCTGCCACAGCGACGCCGGCACCGCCTGGAACATGATCCTGGACTGCTCGCCGGACGAGTTGCTCGTCTACGGCACGGACTGGGAGGTGGTGGCCGAGGTGGCCGGCTTCGGGCAGCAATTCCCCAGCGCCCTCAACAACATGATCTGGCTGGTGCAGCAGATCGCCGGCACGGCCGGGGCCGTGCAGTCCCTCAAGCTGGACAACGCCCTGGGTGGCTTCGCGGGCGGGCCGATCAACCTGCAGAACGGCACCTACGGCCTGCTGGGCGGGAGGGGCGGCTACGGCTCGGACTGGCTCAGCCCCGGCACGCGCAACTCCTGGTACGGCCATTGGGCCTCCAGCCCCAGCCGCAGCGACCAGCACGATCCGGCCTGGAACTACGGCCATGTCTGGCACGAGACCTGGAGCTGGATCATGGGCAGCCCCGACAACGGGCTCTCCACCCTGGCCTGGCACGTGCTCATGACCAACCTCCACGAGACGGGCTGGCACGACGGGAGCGAGATCAGTGGCTGGATCCACCGCTACGCCTCCCACATCAAGAACGCCCGCATCTACGCCGAGGCGGGGCGCTGGTGGGGCGGCCAGGCCTGGCAGGGCACCGGCGCGCAGCGGGCCGACGTGGACGCCGACGGCGTGGAGGAGCTGGTGCTCTTCAGCGACCGCGTGCTGGCCGTCTTCGAGGAGAACGGTGGACGGGCGCCTTGGATCTTCGCCAAGGACTCGACGGGCGCCGCCAGCTTGGTGGGCAGTTGCAGCGCCTACTGGGTGGAGACGGAGATGGATTTCGACGACGGGGCCGCCCACAACCACGTCTCCGCCTTCGCCGACGTGTCCCCCTCCACCCAGTACGACGCCTATGCCATGAGCGTGGACTCGCTGGGGTCCGGCTTCGCGCGCGTGCGGCTGAGCCATGCGGGCGGCCTGGAGAAATCCTTCAGCGTGACGGCGGGACAACCCTGGATCATCTGCGACTACGACGCGCCCCTCCCCACCTGGATCAAGCACGGCTTCACGCCGGATTATCTGGACCTGCTCTGGAACGCCCGCACCACCCGCCTGTGGGATCCTGGCGCCTCCTGGCCGCGGGCGGATTGGATGGGGCAACGCAACGCCACCACGGGCTGGACGGCGGCCCTGGTGCTGGGCAACGGCGGCGCCCAGCACGCCTCCGACTTCCAGGGCACGCTGGTGCGCGGCGACGAGATCCTGGGCGAGGGCCGCTTCCGCTACCTCTTCTACGCCGGCCGCAGCACGGCCCCCGACGCCCAGGGCCAGGTGCCCGAGCTGACCGCCCTGGCCCAGGCCGGCCTTGACGTGCGGGCCCCGCGCCTGGCGGCCACGGCGCCCTTCCTGGCGCCCCATTTCGCCGTGCTGGATTTCGACGAGGCGGTGGACGAGACCAGCGCGGAGAACCTCGCCCATTGGCAGCTCAGCGGCTTCCCCGCCGGCGTCGCCCTGCTGTCGGCGGAGCGACAAGCCTGGCCGCGCCGTGTCCTGCTGCGCCTCTCCGGGTTGGCGGGCGGCATGGGCGGGCAGATCCGCGCCCCGGGCGTACGCGACTTGGCGGGCAACCTGGTGGACCCCGCCCACGACACGGCGGCCTTCCAGGTGCCCAACGGGCTGACGCCCCACAGCATCCTGGTGGACGGCACGCCGGACTTCATCGCCGCCACCGAGCTGATGGAGCAGCGCGTCGACAGCCTCTTCCTCACGTGGGACCAGGAAGCCCTTTACATCGGTTACCACGGGCGCTCCCTGGCCACGGGCGATTTCTTCGTCCACCTGGACACGGACCTGCTCCCCGGCAGCGGGGCCCCGCGCGATTCCTGGAGCCGGGTCGGCTTCACCACGGACCACCGGCCGGAGTTCACCATCGCGGTGGAGGGCGGCGGCAACACCATGCAGATCAACCACTGGTCAGGCGGCGCCTGGAGCTACGTGCAGTACGGGACGCACTCGGGCACCAGCTACGAGGGGTGGAGCGGCAACCTGATCACCGAACTGCGCATCCCCTGGAGCGAGCTGAACCACCCCGCCGGCCTGGCCCTCTGCGCCAACTTCACCCAGGAGAACAACCTGGTGACGGTGGTGGCCTGGCCCCAGGCCAATCCCGCGGGCACCAACGTGACTTTGGCTTCCTGGTGGGTCTTCGCCCAGCCGCCCCTGGCCGGACCCATGCCGCTCATGGGCGTGGCGCCCAACAATCCGGTGGCCGCGGCGCCGGCGGCCCCCCAGCTGGCCGCGCAGATCCTGCTCGACGGGCACTTGCGCCTTAGTTGGAACGCGGTGGCGGGCGCCCTGGGCTATCGCCTCCACGCCCTGGACAACCCGTGGGACGAGCCCGCCGGCGCGCCGCTGGCCGAGACGGGTGACTTGGACTATCTACTGCCGGTGGAGGGAGCGCGACGCTTCTATGTCGTCACCGCCGTCGGCTCCGGCTTGTGAATCAACCCAAATTCAGGAGGTCCATGATGAAGCTCCTTTCCAGAATTCCCACCCTGGCGGTGCTGGCGGCCCTGGCGGCCCAGCCGGCCTCCGCCCTGGTGGAGCAGAGTTACCTGCAGTGGCAGGAGTCCGGCGACACGGTGCCCAACAGCTCCGACGTCCGCGTCTACGCCCGGGCCTTGAAGACGGACTGCACGGGCATCTGCGATCCGCCCACCGACTGCGAGTCCATGACCAAGACCCTCTTCTACCGGGCCGAGGGCGAGACGCAGTACACATCCCTGGCCATGGAACTCAACACGGGTGACTGCTACACGCCCCTGAGCGAGTACTTCGCCGACATCCCGGTCAGCTCCCTCACGGGCAGCATCGTCGAGTTCTACTGCGAGTTTGCCGACGGCGACGGCGTGGCGCCCTTCACCGCCCGCCCGGGCAGCCCCGGCGCCACCTTCACGGCGGAGTCCCCCGCCTACTACCTGGTCCAGGACGCCACCAGCGACGATTTCGTCCTCCAGGTGACGGGCGACTTCCACTGCGTGACGCCCAACGGCCCCGGCCCGGGCATCTCCGGCTCCTTCAACGGGTGGACCTATCAGGCGATGACGCCCGCCGGCGGCGGCCTCTACACCTATGACATCCAGTGGCCGGCCGGCTCCGCCTCCACCATCGAGTTCAAGTTCCGCAACGGCACCAACTGGGAAAGCCTGGCGGGCGGCCCCTTCGCCAACCGCGAGTACGAGGTGGCCCCCGGTGCGACAGTGGACAACTATTTCGGCTACTGGAGCAACCAGGAAATCTGCCCCTGCGACGAGCATGCGCTCAACGCCCAGCAGCAGGTGGTCTTCCAGGTGGACATGACCCAGCAGGATCCGGCCAGCTACGCCGGCGGCGTCTCCATCCAGGGCAGCACGGCCCCGCTCAACTGGGATGCCGGCTCCCGACCCATGAACGACTTCAACCAGGACGGCATCTACACCCTGACCGTCACCTTCCCCGCCGGCACGATCAACACCACCGAGTTCAAGTTCACCCGCAACGATGGTTCGGGCTGGAGTTGGGAGGATACGCCCAACCGCTTCCTGTGCATGGCGGACAACGGCTTCCAGTTACTGACGCCGGTCTACTGGAACAACTTCCAGGCGCCCCAGGCCACCACGGTGGACATCGAGGTCCTCTTCGCCGTGGACGTGCGCTGCCTGGACGGTGTGCTGGGTGTCTCGGTGCAGGGTGGCACCTCGCCGCTGGACTGGACCTCGGGCAGCACGTCGCTGACCGACGCCAACCTGGACGGCGTCTGGGAAGGCGCGGTGGTCTTCCCGGCCGGCTCGCCCTTCGATGTGGAGTACAAGTTCACCCACACAACCGACGGCACGAACTGGGAATGGGAGGACAGCATCGGCAACCGCGCCCTGGTGCTCAGCGACGAGCAGCCGCAGGTGACCCTGCCGGTTGCGGCGTGGGACGAGTGGTTCTGCGCGCCGGAGCTGGCCATCAGCTACGCGGGCGGCCAGGTCACCCTCCAGTGGTCGGCCGTGCCCACGGCCACCAGCTACAATGTCTACAGCTCGATCAACGGCTATCCGGAGCTGAACCTGGAGACCAACACCGCCGCCACGAGCATCGCGCTGCCCGTGGCGGGCGCCAAGTACTTCGAGGTCCGCGCCGTCAAATAGGCGCAAGCTGAGCATCGTTCCTTGATAAAGGCCGGTTCCCGCAGGGGGGCCGGCCTTTCAGCATGGGAAGCTCGGAGGATGGTCCTCAATCCGGGATCAGGGCCCGCACGCGGTAGAGGCGCTGGCCGCGGGCCTGTTCCCGCGGGCCGCTGAGCCAGGCGGGGCCCGCGGTCTCGGCGATGATGGTCCAGGATCCCCCCAGCCCGGCGGAGGCCTCGACCAGATAGGCGACCGCCCCCGGCGTGGCGTTCCAGCTCAGGAGCACGGAGCCGCCCAGGGGCCGGATCTCCAGCCCGGTGACGCGGGGCGGCACCAACAGGAATAGGGCGTGGTCCATGCGCGCCAGGCCGTGTCCCGTCTCCAGATCCCAGCCCGGCTCGCCCAGGTCGATGGCCCCGGCCTGCAGGGCCGCCTCGATCTCCGCCAGGCCGGCCTCGGGCGCCATGGCCCGCAGCAGGGCGAGGCCGCCGCTCAGATAGGCGCAGGCGGCGGAACTGCCGTTGAAGTCCATGGAATAGCCGCCGCCCCGATTGGCGCTGACCAGCCGCGTCCCGGGCGCCAGGAAGTCCAGGCCCGGACCGTAGCTGCTGGACCACCAGGTCTCGCCATCGCAACTGGTCGGTGTCTTGCGCTCGCCGCAGGGGCTCATGGCGCCCACCGCCAGACAAATGGGCAGGCGGGCGGGGAACTCCAGTTGGGGGGCCCCCGAGTTGCCGGCCGCCGCCACGGTCCACATCCCCGTCCCGTAGGCCGCCGTGATGACGTCGGTGGCCGGGCCGTAGCTCTGCTCCAAGCCGCCCGAGTAGTTGGCGACCTCCACTTCAAGCTGGCGGGCGTAGTTGAGGGCGTTGGCCAGGGCGCTGGCGGTGCCCTGCCCGATGCTGTTGAAGACTTTGAGCGGCAGTAGTTGCGTGTTGCGGGACAAGCCGGCCAGGCCCACCTGGTTGTTTACCCGCGCCCCGATGAGGGAGGCCACCCGCGTGCCGTGGCCGTTGTCGTCCACCGCCCCGGGCAGGTTGGTGAGGAAGTTGAAGCCCGGCAGGAGACGACCGATGAACTCCGGATGGGAGGGGTCCACCCCCGTGTCCAGCACGGCGACCACCGGCACCCGGCCCTCCACCGCCAGATCCCAGGCCAGCAGGGCGCCCAGATCCAGCCCGGGAGTGCCCACCGGCTGTCCGGCCACATTGAGGGCCTGACCCGTGTTGTCCAGGGCCCATTGCTGGGGGAAGAGGGGGTCGTTGGGCGCGGTGGCGAGGTGGGCGATCCAGTCCGGCGTGGTGGAGCGGACCTGGGGCAGCTTCAACAAATCGTCGGAGAGGGCGGCCAGGTCCGTCTCTTCATCCACCTCCACCATCCACCAGGCCCCCAGGCGCCCCTTGCTCCAGGCCGCCTCGCCCCAGGCCGTGGGGAAGTGCGGACGCAGCGCCGCCCCCCGCCGGGCCAGCGCGTGGGCCAGGAAGACGGGGGCGCTGGTGTCGGCCGGGACCTCGCGCAGCTCCACCACCAGGCGGCCGGGAAGGTGATCCCGCGTGGCCGGAGCCGCCCATGCCCGGGGGGCAGCCCCCAGCAGGGCGAGGCCCAGGGCCAAGCGGCACACGAGATGTGGCGGGCGAAGCCGCCCGGGGCCATGGATTGATCTGTCGGGCACGTGGGCAGAACCGTTTGATTGTATGACGGCCCGAACAATGGGGAAATGAGCCTTGATTCGCAAGAAATGAAGCTGTGCGACTGGAATTGGCGCCACGGCCGGCCGATCATCCAGGCATCATGGAATCAATCATCCCGGCGCTCCCAGCTTCCCCTTGCCTCTTCGGCGCCGGTACCTTACGCTTCCGCCGTCCAACCACAATTGTCGCATCATCCAAGGCCCGGCCATCCGCCCCTGCGGATGCCGCGCCATGTGTCAGAAAGGACGCCTCATGCGTTTCCTGTTTCTTTTGCTGCTGGCCGGCCTCTTCAGCCAGGCCCAGGCCATCGCCCCCCGACCGGGGGCCTCTCCCGAAGCCTTGCCCGAGTGGGCGGTCCAGCTGGACGACCAGCCGCCCTGTGTCCGCGACCGCCTGATGGTCCGGATCAAGGCCGAGGCCCTGCCCGCCGGGCTGGCCGCCGCGCGAGTCCAACTGACCGATCTGCCCGCCCTGGAATCCTTCGCGCGGGAGAAGGGCCTGAAGGAAAGCCGGTCTCTCATCGTCCACGAGCTGGACGCCGTGGCCCTCGAGTCGGGCCATGGGCGGGACCTCGTCATCGAACTGGCCCCGGGATCGGATCTCAAGGCCGCGCAGGCGGCCTGGGCGGCGCGCCCCGAGGTGGAATGGGCGGAGTACGACTGGCTGATGCACGCCCTGGTCATTCCCAACGACCCCTACTTCAGCGGCCAGTGGGCCTTGCGCAACCTGGGCGGCGGCATCTACACGAACGACTGCGACATCGACGCCGAGCTGGCCTGGGACGTGACGACGGGCTCGACGGGGATCAAGATCGCCATCATCGACACGGGCGTGGACCTGGATCATCCGGACCTGCAGGCCAAGATCATCGCCGGCTACAACTTCGTCAGCAACAACAACAATCCCAACGACGACCACATGATCGACGGAGTCTACTTCGGGCATGGGACTGCATGTGCATCTTTGGCGGCTTCAATCACCAACAACACGACGGGCATGGCCGGGGTGGACTGGAACGCCCGCATCATGCCCATCAAGGTGCTCAACTCCCAGGGCAGCGGCACGACGACCGCCATCATCAACGGCGTCAACTGGGCCCGCACCAACGGCGCCCACGTCATCAGCATGAGCCTGGGCGGCGGCGGCTTCGACAACACCTTCAACACGGCCGTCACCAACGCCTACAACGCCGGCATTCCCGTCGTCTGCGCCGCCGGCAACGACAACTCGGGCACGGTGAGCTACCCGGCGGCCTACGCCAACGCCTACGCCGTGGGCGCGCTGGCCCCCTGCAACGTGCGCAAGACGCCCAGCAGCTGCGACGGCGAATGGTGGTGGGGCAGCAACTACGGCACGGCGCTCAAGATCATGGCCCCCGGCGTACTGCTGCGCAGTGCTAAGATCAACGGCTATGTCACCGACATGAACGGCACCTCCGGCGCCACGCCCCACGTGGCGGGGGCGGCGGCCCTGGTGCGCGGCATCAACACGGGCCTCAGCGCCCAGCAGGTCTACGACATCCTGAGCAGCACGGCGGACGATATCGGCACCGCCGGCTGGGACAACCAGACGGGCTGGGGACGGCTCAACGTCCACCAGGCGGTGCTGGCGGCCAACCCCGACCCCTGCGCCGGCGAGACGGTGCCGCCCTCGATCACCCACTCACCGCTCGGTGACACCTCCAACACGACCACGCCCTACGCCGTGAGCGCCACCGTCACCGACAACTGCACGCTGGTCTCCGTCACCCTGAGCTGGCGCGTCAACGGCGGCACCTGGACCAACGCGGCCATGACGGCCAACGGCAGCACCTGGACAGGCAGCATCCCGGCCCAGTCCGCCGGCAGCAACGTGCAGTACCAGATCGTGGCGCTGGACGCCGCCTCCAACACCGCCACGGGTGGCCCCTGGTCCTTCAACGTGACGGATCCCTGCCTGAGCGACGCCACCGGCCCCGCCATCCTGCCGGTGGTGCTCATCGCCGACACCTACGACCAGGTCGGTCCCTACGCCGGATTGGTCTCCATCAGCGACCCCTGCGGCCTCATCTTCCAGGCGGCCACCTTCACCGTGAATGGCGGCGCCTCCCAGAACGGGACGATCACGCCCATCGGCGGCGACCAGTTCAGCGTGGTCATTCCCGGCCAAGCGGGACCGGCCACCATCGTCTGGACGGTGACCAGCGCCGACGCCAGCCCCTTCTTCAACCTGTCCAGCCAGAGCTGGAGCTTCCAGGTGCTGGATCCCTGCGGGGTGGAGACGGAGCCGCCGGCGATCACGCACACGCCGCTGGCCGACTCGCCCGACAACACCCAGCCCTACGCCGTGACGGCGACGGTCACCGACAACTGCGCGCTGGCTTCCGTCACCCTGCGCTGGCAGGTGAACGGCGGCTTGTGGAGCAGCGCGGCCATGGGCTCCGTCGGCGACCAGTACTCGGGCGCCATCCCCGCCCAGGCCTTCGGCAGCCTGGTGCACTACCAGATTGTGGCGCTGGACGCCCGCGCCAACGAGGCGGTGGCGGACCACAGCTTCAGCGTGGTGGATCCCTGCGCCTCCGACCAGACGGGTCCGGCCATCGATCTGGATGCGCCCATCGCCGACACGCCGGACACGGCCGGTCCCTATGTCGGACTGGTGACCTTGTCCGACACTTGCGGCCTCTTCTATCAGGCGGCCACCTTCACCGTGAACGGCGGGCCGGTCCAGAACGCGACGATGGATGATCTGGGCGGCGGGCAGTTCAGCGTGGCCATCCCCGGCCAGGCGGCGGGCAGCGCGGTGGCATGGACGGTGACGGCCGTGGACGACAGCCCCAACCACAACGTGGGAAGCCAGAGCTGGAGCTTCCTCGTGATCGACCCCTGCGCCGCGGACCAGACGGCTCCCGCGCTTGAGGTGGTGACGCCCTTCGCCGACACCCAGGACACGGCCGGCCCCTACGCCGCCATCTTCAGTGCGGTGGATCCCTGCGGCGTGACGGTCGCGCTGGCCTTCACGGTGGACGGCGGCGAGTCCCAGGCCGGCGTGGTGACACCCCTGGACGCCGGCCAGTATCTGGCTGAGATCCCCGGCCAGGCGGCCGGCAGCGCCATCGCCTGGACCTTCACCGCCGCCGACGGCAGCCCGGCCCACAACCAGGCGGCGGCGGGGGGCAGCTTCCAGATCCTCACCATCCCCATCGAGGAGGCGCCCATCCTGGCCATCACCTGGACCGGGCCCGGCCAGGTGCAGCTGGCCTGGAACGAGGTGCAAAGCGCCACTGGCTACCGCATCTACGGCGCCCCCACCAGCATGGGACCCTGGACCCTGCTGGGCAGCACGGCGGCCACCAGCGCCGAGCTGCCGGTCCTGGACAACGAGCTGCGCCTCTTCCGGGTGACCGCCTTCAACTGATCCGCATGACCAGAACCTGACGGCGGTTCTCCGCACAAGGGGGCCGCCGCCCTGGGCAAAGGGAATGTCCAAAGGCCATGCCGCATTCGGTTGAATGCGGCATGACGGAGGATGTGCAGGCGTCCGGTGGAGGCGTGTGAGGACAGGTGTCCGACACTTCGTCGGACACCTCGGCAGCAACTGCCGTTCGTTATTCCCTAGAAGGTGCTGGCCGGTTGACAGTCCGCCGCTCCCGTCCACATTGCCGCACGAGATCGAGGACAGGGCCAGGCACTAATCCACCATCCGCCCTCCCATGTTGCCCGGCATGGAGTGCGGGCAGCCACGGAGTGTCCATTTTCAGGACAGGTGTCCGACGAAGTGTCGGACCACCTGGCCGAAACTGCCGCTCCCCGCGGGACCTGTTCCCCAGCCGCGCCTCCGGCACATTGGGGCGGGTCCACGTGTCCATCGCCATCAAATCTCGCCAGCATGCGGTTGCCATGGCCAGGATCGTCGTGATCGGGGCGGGCTTTGCCGGCCAGACCGACGCCCTCTACCTGGGTCGCGGCCTGGGGCGCAACAACGAGGTCGTCGTCAACGCCAGCAAGGACTTCTACTTCATCCCCTTTGGCATCCGCGGCATCCACATGCCCCCAGGCTCCCGCGTTGCCGGTAGCCATGAGTTCATAGAGGCCGTTTTCCGTCAGTGCGGCGCCGCCCCGCACGGGGATGGTGGCGGGCATCATCGGCCGCCTGTGCGCCCTCGTCATCATCGAACCTGTGGAGCACGGCAGGGCCTCGCACCGCGAGCTCATGAGCGAGATGGCCGCCGCCTGCATCGCCAGCGTGGGAGACAGCCTGTGGGACGGCAGCGCGGCCACCATCCTCATCTATACCGTCGTGCCCGACCCCGTGCGCTTCCCGGACGGCGGGCGCGACCCCTTCGTGACGCACATGGAGATGGGCTTGGCCGGAGCCTGGATGAAGCGCGTGATCCACTCGACCTTCTGCACAAGCTGCAGGGACAGCCGGGCTGGCGCTTCATCCGGGAGTAGGAGGGATTGTGAAGAACACTGCGCGAGATCGCTTCTGGATGAACTGTCGGCTCTACCAAGTGCTGCGCCTTGTCCTGCTGAACATGAAAATCCTGATGGCCGTGGACCGCTCGAAACGCGATTGAGGAGGCCGCTGATCAGCCAAGGGGATGTTCCCTTGGCTGTCTGTGGGACGGGCAGTCCATTGCCTACATCAGCTTTGTGGTCTATCCCCCGGACTGTCCACACTCGATCATGAGCAGCTCCACCGGCAGACCGCGCGCCAACAGCCAATCCAACCACAGCTGCTGGGCCAGGGACAGACGGTCGCCCGGACCCTTCACCTCCACAAGGCGCCAGTCGCGCAGGACGCCGCTCGTGTCCTCCCTCCACAGCAGCAAATCCGGCAGTCCGTGGCCGCACTCGGCGGGATGCTCAAGCAGGCGCTGGGCGAACTGGGCCAACAGCGGCCCGGGCAGCGCGGCGAGCAGCACCTCCAGTCCGCGGCGCCAGGCGACGGGGGAGCTGTGGGCCTGGGCGGAAATGCCCGGCTCGATCAAGACGGACCAGGCCACCAGCGGATTCTCCAGACCGGCCTTGGAACGCAGCCGCTCGCGGACGCCGGCGCGGTGGCGCTCCCGGCGCAGACGCAGACCGAGCCGGCGCCAGGCCTCGGCGCGTCGCTCCAGGAAGCCCGGACGTCCCCAATCGAGCGGGGCGGCCTGGTAGCGGTGAAGGAAGGCGCCGGGCACCGGCGCGAAGACGAGATCCCAGGCGGCCAGCCCCACCAAGGCCTTGAGCAGAAGGTTCTCGGCGTGCAGGCCCTGCCAGCCTTCCGCGCGGAAGTGCTCCAGGGCCCACTCCTCCACGTCCAGGGCGGCGCCGCCGGTCCCCTGGAGAAGAATGCGTCCCCCGCGGTGGCCGGGGTGGCGGATGGCCTGGCATGCGCGGAGCGGTGCCTCGCGCAGACTGTCGCGCTCCCCGGCCCGCCGGGCCAGCTCGTGCCGGGTGACAGGCCCGAGCGGCTCGGCCAGACCTTGCCAGCAGACCGCCACGGCCGATTCGGCCCGCCCGGAGTGGCGCAGATTGATGGACAGGCGCTGCCAGGTTTCGCCCCGCCGCCGGCCCTCGACCCCGGCCTCAAGCGCCAGGCGCTGCCAGCCGGCCGCCGCGCCCGGCCGTCCCAGGCGTTCCAGGAGCGAGGCGCCTTCCAGCAGGGCGGCCAGGCGGATCCGCCGCCGTTGACCGGCGCCCCCCAGCAAGGGCGGGAGCGTGCCGTCCAGCAGCTGGTCGGGGTCGGCCATGCGCCAGGCCTCGGCCAGCAGGTCCCGGCTGCGGCGGGCGAGGATGGGCGTCAGACGCCGCCCGCGGCGCCAGCCCTTGAGATGCCGCCGCAGATCGTCCAGGTCCTCCCGCAGGCGGTTGAGGCGCTCGCCGTTACGCAACAGGGCCTCCGCCTCGGCGCGGTCGCTGAAAAGCCCGACGGCGTCCGGCCTCACGCGCTCGAAACGCTGCAAGCCCATCTCCGCCACAATGAACTGGCTTAGATCCTGGTGGCGGTTGCCGAAGAAGAGCAGCTCGAGAAGTTGGAAGAGCAGGCGGTGGCGCAAGCGGATCCACTGGTCCAGGCTGCCCAGGCGCCGGGAGAGCGAACCTCCGTCCGGCCAGAAATCCAGTTGCCGGTCGTGACGGGCCAGGCCCGGGCCGGCGGGGGCGAAGAGGTTGGCCAGGCGCTCGCGGTCCCGCAGGGCGAGTCCGCCCGGACGCAGGCCGGCCATGCGCAAGAGGTGGCGACACTCGTCGTGGTGCAGGGTGGCCACCAGATCGCGGGGCGGCGTGGCCTCCGGCAGGTCGGCCTGGGGCCAGCGTTCCAGCCAGTCGGTGCGCTCCAGAATAGCCAGGGCCTCGTCCAGGGCGGGAATCTCAGCATAGGCCAGGCGGCTGCGGCGCAGCCAGCCCTCGCGGCGGGAGACGAGGCGCAGCAGCAGCCGGCGGGCGTGATCGGGCAGGGCGCGCACGGTCTCCAGGCGTGCCCGCTCCTCCGCCGTGAAGAGCAGTCCGTCCCGGGCCAGCACAGTGTCGGCCAGGCGATGGAAGTTGCGCAGATAGTAGGGGTCGCGGATGTCCGCTGCCGGTGGATCCATGACCCAAGGTAGGAGCGGCCGGGGACATGGTCCCGTCGCACCCGCCTTCCGCGAGTCCGAGGGATTTGGCCGCTGCGTCGCGTTCCTTCTCCGCCTGAGGTCCACTAGCAGCCAGTCGGGCTTGGGCCTTCGATGGGATTCGCGCCCTTGTCGGGACCGGCTTTTCGGAGATATCGCAGCGCATACTGGTGGCAAGTGCAAGAAAGCTGCGAACAATCCGGGCCGATAGGGGCGATGAAGACTGCGGAGCGGTGACTCGGAGCGGCCAAGTCCGACAGGCTGCCAGCTTGGTTCCTGCGAGGAGATGCGGCCCAGAACACCAGGTCGCGGCATCAACACCTGCGCGTGGGCCTTGACACGGACATGGGTCCAAAGCTCCAAGGCAGGCCGACCCCCGATTGCCCGACTGTCATTTTCCTCTTGTTCGGATGAATTGCAATTGGTCTCTTTGGCGGCCCGACCTTGAGCACAGCAAGGACAAAAGCATGAAAAATCCAATTGGAATGACAGCACCCGTGGCCCGGATCGCATGGGCCGCGTGCCTGCCGCTGTTGGCGGCTCCGCCCGCCTCCGCCCTGTTATGGGGCGTGAAGACACATGACCCGGTCACCGGTCCACCCGCCACCCTGTTCTGGCTGGACGAAGCCACCAGCGCCTGGGGACAGGTCGGACCCGTCACGGTGGGGGGTGTGCAGGTGGACACCGACGGCCTGGCCCCGGACGGCTCCGGGCAGCTCTTTGCCTGGCACTGCCAGGCCGGAGGATCCACCCTGCTGCGCCTCGACGAGGCCACGGCGATCGGCACGCCCGTGGGCGGTCCGCTGGCCGGCCGCAACATCCGTGGCGCCACCTTCACCCTCAGCGGACGCCTGCTCGCCTTCGACGACACGGCCTCGGAGTTGCTCGAAATCGACCCCGCCACCGGCTTGGTGGTGGGCGACCCTGTCCCGCTTGCCGGCATGGCGCCTGGAGGGGCCGGCCAGGCGGGTGACCTGGCCCAGGACTTGGACGGCCACCTGCTCTTTGCCACGGGCAGCCGTGTGTTCCGGCTTGACCGGAACACGGGACAGTTGACCCTGCTCTTCGAGGACACACAGGATCTTGGGGACGGATTCCCTCCCTGGAACGCCGGCCTCGCCCTCTCCCCGCAAGCCCCGTCGGACCGTGCGCTCTACTTGTACGAAGTATCCCAACATGACGGCCTCTACCGCTACGCCTCCAGTTCCGTGTTCACGCGCACCCTGATCATTCCGCATGTGGTGCCAACCTACAACGCGGGACGCGGCGATTTGGCGGCCCTGCCCTCGGCGCGCACCGAGATCACCAGCATCCGGGTGGAGGAGGGGCTGGCCGTGCTGGAGGCCTTCTGCTGCGAGGAGATCTGGGTGGCGGTGGAGTACACACCCGTCCTTGATCCACCCACGTGGTCGGAGGTGGCGGGCACTCTCGTCCAAGTACCCCAGAACCCGGAGGGGATCGCCACTTTCATCGCGTGGGATGCCCTGCCGGCGCCCGGCGACCAGGGCTTCTGGAGGCTGACAAGCAGTCTGGAGGATCCGCAGTGAGCCGCATCGATCGTGACCTGGGACGTTGGTTCCTCACGGACCGCATCCGCCTGGAGACAGATTTCAGCCGCACGCCGCAGCAGGTGGGGCAGCCCGCTCCGCCGGTGGAGAAGCCGCTTCCAGCGGAGGCGCGGCGCCTGCCGCTGCCCGCACCCGGCGCCTGGTCGGGCATCCGCCCCGTCAGCGTGGAGCAGGCCCTGGCCGCCCGCGAGAGCCACCGCGCTTTCACCGCCGCCGCACTCAGCCTGGACGAGCTGGCCTTCCTCCTGTGGAGCACACAGGGCGTGCGCCGCAAGCTGGGCCAGCGCGCCGTGCTGCGCACCGTGCCCTCCGCCGGCGCCCGCCACGCCTTCGAGACGGCGGTTCTTGTCCTGCGCGTGGCCGGCCTGGAGCCGGGCCTGTACCGCTACCTCTCCCTATCCCATGAGCTGGCCTTTCTCCATGCCTTGCCGGATGCCGCCCAGGCCGTGGCCGACGCCACCCTGGGACAGGATTTCATCGGCGAGGCGGCCGCCGTCCTGATCTGGACCGCGCTACCTGAGCGCATGGAATGGCGCTACGGCGAAGCGGCCTACAAGGTGATGGCCATCGACGCCGGACACGTCTGCCAGAACCTCTACCTGGCCTGTGAATGCGTGGGGGCCGGCACCTGCGCCATCGCCGCCTACGACCAGGCCCGCATGGATGATCTGGCCGGGGTGGACGGCCAGGACGAGTTCGTCATCTACCTTGCGCCGGTGGGCAAGGTGGAGCGCGGGCGGGAGGACTGAACCGGCAAGGCCCTTCGGCGCAAGCGCCGCCTCTTCCCGCTTTCTTTTCGCATAAAGAAAGCGGGGCAAAGAAAAGGCTGGCAGGCCCTGACCGCCGTTGTTTGTGACACGCGCGGGGTCGCGCGTATCAGCTCTTCCTGGTCACCATTTCTTCGGCCTCTGCGCGCGCATACGCTCAGACGCCGCGCTGCGCGCGACGTCCCGGCGTGGCGCGCACGACGAGGCCGAAAAGAGGGCATTGACATGCTAGGTGTAGCTTCGCCGGATATGAGACATGGCCAAGTGGGGTGAAGGCCGAAGGCCTGAACCAATTGCCATTGGCAACCGGCTTACATCATCCGGCCCTCTGTCCGACGCCCGCCGTGAGGCGGGCTAGTCAGGGCCGGTGATGTCTTGGAGAGCGCTTCTTTGGCGCCACCTTTCTTCTCGCGAGAAGAAAGGTGGGAAGGTGGCGCGGCATCTCTTCCCGCTTTCTTTTCGCGAAAAGAAAGCGGGGCAAAGAAAAGGCTGGCAGACCCTGACCGCCGTTGTTTGTGACACGCGCGGGGTCGCGCGTATGAGGACTTTGTGGGCACCTGCTCTTCGGCCTCTGCGCGCGCATACTTCCCGCCTTCGCTGCGCTACGACGGTCAGTCGCGACGCGCGACGAGGCCGAAAACAGGGAACAGACTTGCCAGGTGCAGCTTCGCCAAGGATGAAACATCACTACGTGAGGTGAAGGCCGCAGGCCTGAACCAATTGCCACGGCAGGCGCATCAGGTGATAGGGCCCTCTGTCCGACGCCCGCCGTGAGGCGGGCTAGTTAGGGCCGGTGATGTCTTGGAGAGGGCTTTCTTTGGGCACCTTTCTTTCGCCCGTGAAAGAAAGGTGCAAGAGCGCGGCGCTTGCGCCGCAAGACCTGGCGTCACGTCGCGTGACGAGGTCTGAATCTGGACCTTGGGGCGAACCCCCATCCCGGCCTTCCCCCTGGGAGGGGGAAGGAACCAGCCATGCGAGAGGCTGCTAGCCCAACAGCAGCTTGGCGATGGTCATGAGCTGCATGTTGGTCGTGCCCTCGTAGATCGTGCCGATCTTGGCATCGCGGTAGAACTTCTCCACCGGATACTCCCTGACGAAGCCATAGCCGCCCAGCAGGTCGACGCAGAGGCTGGTGACCCGCTGCGCCATTTGGCTGCTGATCAGCTTGGCCACCGCCGCCTCGCGCACGAAGGGCTGGCCCGTCTCGCGCAGGCGGGCCGCGTTCCAGACGCAGAGCCGCGCCGCCTCCAGCTCCGCCGCCGCCTGGGCGTACTGGAACTGGACGCCCTGGAAGGCGGCCAGGGGCTTGTTGAATTGCTTGCGCTCGGTGAGATAGCCCCTGGTGTAGTCCAGGCAGCCCTGGGCCAGGCCCACCATCTGGGCGCCGATGCCGATGCGGCCTTCGTTGAGGGTCTCGATGGCCACCTTGTAGCCCACGCCCACCTCGCCCAGGACATTGGCCTTCGCCACGCGACAATCCTTCAGCACCAGCTCGCAGGTGGAGGAGGCGCGGATGCCGAGCTTGTCCTCTTTCTTGCCCACGCTGAAGCCCGGCGTGTCGCGTTCGACAAGGAAGGCGGTGATCCCCTTGTGGCCGGCGGCGGGATTGATGTTGGCGAAGACGATGAAGAGGTCCGCCTCGCCGGCGTTGGTGATCCACAGCTTCTGGCCATTGAGAATGTAGGCGTCGCCGTCCTCCTGGGCGCGGCAGGCCAGGGCGAAGGCGTCGCTGCCGCTCCCCGCCTCGGAGAGGGCGTAGGCGCCCAGCCACTTCTCCGCCAGCAGGGGCAGATAGCGGGACTTCACCTCCTCGCTGCCCCAGCGAAGAAAAGCGTTGATCACCAGGGTGTTCTGCACGTCCACGACCACGGCCACGGCGGCGTCCACCATGGACATGGCCTCGATGGCCAGGCAGCTCATGAAGAAACTGCCCTCGGCGCCGCCCCACTTCTCCGGGATCTCGATGCCCATCAGCCCCATGTCCCACAAGCTCTTGAGCAGGGCGGGATCGACCTTGCCCTCATGGTCCATCCTCTCGCGCAGGGGCAGGATTTTCTCCCGGGCGAAGTCCCGCACGGTCTCGAAGAAGAACTGCTCCTCCTCGCGGAGGGTGGTGAGGGCGGGATTCTCGGACATGGGACTCTCCTGCTGCAAGGTGTCGCGATCGAAATGGCTATCGGTATCGCATTCTCGCTCGCTATCGACGATGCCCTGCCATCTACAGGGCTCTCGTCGATATCGATATCGATATCGATATCGAATCGGGGAGCTACTTGTACTGCACCTTCGTCGCGAAGAAGGTGATGTCCTGCAGCTGCTTTTCCTTCTTGGCGGCCTCGTCCGTGTTGACCGGGGCCTTGCACACGCCGGACTCCTTCTCGGCCTTGGCGATCTCAGCCGCCTCGCCCCCGGCCGCCTCGTCGGCGCAGTAGTCCAGATAGCTGGCCACGGCGTAGCCGGTCAGGGTGCAGGACTTGCCGGCAGCCTTGGTGTCGAAGGTGAAGGCATCGTCCTTGGCGCGGACCAGGGCGAAGAGGTCGCCGTCCTTGTAGTCGCCCATCGCCACCCACATCTTGCAGCCGCTCATGCAGGCGCCGACGATGGTGCCCTTGAGCACGATCTCCTTTTTCTCCAACTGGTCGATGTTCTTGGCCAGCTCGTCCAGGGTGTAGGACTTGGGCTTGGCGGCGTGGCTGAGGCCGACGGCCAGCAGCAGGGTCAGGGTGGCCAGGACGGCCTGCTTCAGGGTGCGCATATCATCCTCCCGTGGTTGGTTGCCTCTATCACCAGCGGGACCGCTTGCGGATCCGCCAGTACATCCAGATTCCAGTGATCGACAGGGTGCCCAGGCTCAAGGCCATCAGATCGTAGAACAGCCGCCCGGGAAGCCCGCCGAAAAATTCGCCATTATGCAAATCGATCACCAGCCACATGATGGGCACGCTGTGGGCCTCCTCCGGGAAGAGGTCGGCCAGCCCCTGGGCTGCCCGCGTGCGATCCAGCCGCTCCTGGTAGCTGTCCGGCAGCATCCATGACGGGATGCGGGCCGTCTCCAGGAAACTGAAGTCGTGGCGGTGATTGTAAAGAAAGCCCGTGAGGGCGATGATCAGCAACACGATGCTGCTGAACAAACTGACCAGCTTGAAATATCCAAAGCTGAAGATGTGGACCTTGCGCCACGTTTTCATGCACGTCCCAAGCTGTCAGCGGCTTGACAATGAAGCATTCGACCCCTGCTTTGTCCACCGACGCTTTCCCGGGTGGAAGGCGGGACAGGGAGAATCGTTCCCCAGACCAGGACGCTCATATGCATTCCTTGATGAGACGGGCGGCGGGAGCCGTCCTTCTGCCGGCCGCCTTGGCCATGGCCGCCGCCGGGGACCCCGGACCGGCCAGCTGGCACCGCCACCCGGCCCTCTCGCCGGACGGCCGCCACATCGTCTTCTCCTCCCTGGGCGACCTGTGGGTGGTGGCGGCGGCGGGGGGCCAGGCCCGTCCCCTCACCCGCGGCGAGGCGCTGGAGACCAAGCCCTGCTGGTCGCCGGACGGGCGCATGATCGCCTATGCCAGCGACCGCCACGGCAATTTCGACGTGTTCGTGATCCCGGCGGAGGGGGGCGCCGAACGCCGCCTGACCATGCTTTCCACCCACGACACGCCCTGGACCTTCAGCGAGGACGGGACGCGCGTGCTGTTCAGCAGCGGGCGCTCCGGCCTGCCGGCCAGCCGCGCCTTCCCCGCGGGCTGGCCGGGGGAGATCCACAGCGTGTCCGTGGCTGACGGCTCCACGCGGGCCGAGCCCTTGCTGGCGGCGGAGGACCTCAGTCTGGACGGGCGGGGATGGCTCTACGAGCGGGTGAGCGCCGTGGAGGACGATTTTCGCAAGCGCCACCAGAGCAGCGCGGCGCGGGACATCTGGTGGCGGCGGCCGGACGGCAGCCAGGTCCGCGCCACGGAGTGGCCCGGCGAGGACCGGGAGCCGGTCTGGCGCCCGGAGGGAGGCTTCTGGTTCTTGAGCGAGCGCGGCGGCAGCTTCAATGTCTTCGCCGGTGACGCGGGTGGTCCGGCCCGCCAGTTGACCCGCCACGAGGGGGAGCCCGTGCGCTCCCTGTCCGCCAGCCGCGATGGCATGCTCTGCTACAGCCAGGGCGGCGCCTTGTGGACCCTGCGCGAGGGCGGCGAGCCGCGCCGCCTGGAGGTCGAGCTGAAGGCCGACCGGCGGGCGGCCCATCCCCAGACCCTGCCCCTGGCCGGGGAGATCAGCGAGGCCCGCCTCTCGCCGGACGGGACGGAGATGGCCTTCATCGCCCGCGGGGAGGTCTTCGTGGCCAGCGTCAAGCACGGCACGACCCGCCGCCTGACGGACACGCCGGAGCAGGAGCGCGACCTGGACTGGGCCCCCGACGGCCGCAGCCTGGCCTTCTCCGGGGAACGCGGCAACTGCTGGCGCATCTACCGCGCCACGCTGCCGCGGAAGGAGGACCGGCGCTTCACCCAGGCCGCCGAAGTGCGGGAGGAGCTGCTGGTGGACGGCCCCGAGGACTGCTTCCAGCCGCGCCACTCGCCGGACGGGAAGGAGCTGGCCTTCCTGGCCAAGCGCACGGAGCTGCGCGTGGTGACGTTGGAGGGCCGCGCTGTGCGCACGGTGCTGCCCGAGCGCCTCAACTACAGCTACATGGACGGCGACCAGAGTTACGAGTGGTCGCCCGACGGCAAGTGGTTCACCTTCCACTACCCGGACAAGGGCCGCTGGTCCAGCGAGGTGGGCGTGGTGTCCGCGGCGGGCGGCGCCGTGTCCAACCTCACCCAGAGCGGCTTCGAGGACTACGAGCCCCGCTGGGCGGCCAACGGCAAGGCCATCCTCTACCGCACCGACCGCCAGGGCCTGAAGAGCCAGGGCGGCTGGGGCGGCCAGGAAGACGTCTACCTGCTGGCCACCTCGAAGGAGGGGCTGGAGTGGTTCCGCCTGTCCGAGGAGGAATGGGAGGCCAGGCAGGAGGCGGACAGCCTGGCCAAGGAGAACGAGGAGGACGGGGACAAGGGCAGGAAGGCCAAGCGCAAGGGCAAGGAGCGGGATCTGGCGAAAGAGGAGGCGGCGGAGGATTCCGTCCGGGTGGTGCTGGAGCTGCCCGGCGCCGAGCGGCGCATCCGGCGATTGACCACGGTCTCCAGCGTGCTGGCGGATTTCACCTTGAGCCGCGACGGCGAGACCCTCTACACCCTGGAGCGGCACACCAAGGGCTTCGACCTCTATGAGACCAAGCTGCGCAAGGGGGAGGCCCGCCGCCTGGCGGAGCTGGGACTTGACCATGGCCATTTCGTGGGGGCCACCGCGGAGGCCCTCTTCATCCTGGCCGAGGGTGGAAGGCTGCTGCAGGTCAAGCTGGGCGGGGAAGAAGTGGAGGACCTGGCCGTGCGGCCCGAGATGACCCTGCGCCAGGACCAGGAGTGGGAGTACCTCTTCGACCACATCTGGCGCCAGGTGCGGGAGAAGTTCTACCAGTCCGACCTGCACGGCGTGGATTGGGACGCCCTGCGCGAGACCTACCGCCGCCACCTGCCCGCCCTCGACCACCCGCGGGACTTCGCCGAATGCCTGTCGGAAATGCTGGGGGAACTCAACGCCTCCCACACGGGCTGCTTCTACGTCGGCCGCGACGAGCAGGGCGACGCCACCGCCGACCTGGGCCTGCTCTTCGACCCGGCCTGGGAAGGCCCCGGCCTGCGCGTGGCCGAGGTGGTGGCGGAGGGCCCCTGCGACGCCAGCGACTCGCGCATCCGCCCCGGGCACCGGCTGCTGGCGGTGGACGGCGCGGCCATGGGCCGTCCGGAGGCCGGCTGGTTGGCGCTCAACCGGCGGGCGGGGCAGCGCCTCCTCCTGCGTCTGGCCGACGAGCAGGGGCGGGAGTACGAGCAGCAGGCCAAGGCCGTGGGCTGGGGCGAGCGTCGCCGCCTGCTCTACGAGCGCTGGGTGGCGCGCAACCGCGCCGAGGTGGAGCGCCTCTCCGGCGGCCGGCTGGGCTATGTCCACGTGGAAAGCATGGACGGCCGCAGCTACCGCCGGCTCATCAGCGAGGCCCTGGGCCTCCATGCGGACGCGGAGGCCCTGGTGGTGGACAGCCGCCACAACGGAGGCGGCAACCTCACCAACGAGCTGGTCTCCTTCCTGGGCGGCCGGCGCTATTTCCGCAACGTGGTGCGCCCGGACGACCACGTGTTGGGCGAGGAGCCCTGGCAGTTCTGGCTGCGGCCCTCCATCGTGCTCATGAACGAGGCCAACTACAGCGACGCCCACTGCTTCCCCTACGCCTACCGGGCCAGCGGCCTGGGCAGCCTGGTGGGCATGCCCGTGGCCGGCACGGGCACCAGCGTGTGGTGGGAGGGCCTGCCCGGCGACCTGGTCTTCGGCATTCCCGAGGTGGGCCTGCTCACGGAGGACGGCACCTTCCTGGAGAACCACCAGCTGGAGCCGGACCTCCTGGTGGACAACCTGCCGGACAGCGCGCTGGCGGGACGCGACCTGCAGTTGGAGGCCGCCGTGGCCGAGCTGCTGCGCCAGCTGGAGGAGGGCCGCCCGCGGTGAGGGAGGATCTGCAGGAGCTGCTGCGCTGGTGCCAGGTGCGCCGCTCGCGCGGCTCGGGACCGGGCGGCCAGCACCGCAACGTGACGGAGAGCAAGGTGGATCTGCTCCACCTGCCCAGCGGCCTGCGCGTGGTCTGCGACGAGACGCGCAGCCAGCACCAGAACCTGGAGCTGGCCCTCGCGCGCCTGCAAGGCCGCCTCGAGGCGGCGGCCCGCGTCCGCGCGCCCCGGGTGGTGCGGCAGAAGCGGCTGCGGCGCGTGCAGGAGAGCATCCTGGCGGACAAGCGGCGGCGGGGCGAGATCAAGCGCCAGCGGCGCGGATCAGGCGGGGAGGGTCGGGATGGCTGAGGGCACGAATCCCCTGGATCCCCTGGCGGCGCGGCGGCCGCCCGGGCGGCGGCATCCCTGGTGGTGCTGGCTGGTGGGCTGGGGAGTCTTCATGACGGGCAGCGTCATCGCCTGGGTGGTGTTCACGGCCATCTGGCTGCTGGCCGAACCCACGCGCAACACGGGCCTGGCCATCCTCGCCTTCTTCCTGCTCTTCTCGCTGACGGGCGCCTCCAGCGGCCTGGGCATCTTCCTTTACCACCGCCTGGGCCGCCGGCACCAGGAGCGCACGCTGCTTCATCAGCACGGCGAGGCCTTCGACGGGGACTGGCGCTCGGGGGATGGCGACTGAAGCACTAGCTTTGGTGTCAGCTTCGGTGTCAGGCATGATGCCTGACACCAAAGCTAGGAGCGCACGCTGCTTCACCAGCACGGCGAGGTCTTCGGCGGGGACTGGCGCTCGGGGGATGGCGACTGAGACAGGATCCTTCCCGCCCTTGCCCGCTCCCACCGCGCTCCCCGACCTGAGGTGGTGCGGCAGCTTCAAGGTCTGACCAACCATCTGGCCACTGACCACTGGGCACCGACCACTGCTTCAGCGCAACAGCGTCACGGCGCGGCTTTCCGCGCGGCCGGCGCAGGTCATGACGACGATGTAGGTGCCGCTGGCCAAGGAGCGCGCCTCCAGGGGGAAGACGTGGGTCCCGGCGTGCATGGGACCCTGATGGAGCAAGCCAACTTGCTGCCCCAGCAAGTTGTAAACGGCCAAGGTGAATGCGGCCGGGCTGGCCAGGGTGACCGGAACCCAGGCCACTGGGTTGAAGGGGTTGGGCCAGGGCGCGCCCAGGGAAAAAACCAGGGGTCGCACTTTCGGCTCCCACGTGGGAAGGTGGGTCCAGGTGGTGTCGTAGAGGGCGGCATGGGGCCCACCCGTGAAGCCCATGTCATTGCGCAGCGTGCCCTGGCTGGGCCAGAGGGCGAAGCCGGGGGTGGCCGGGTCCTCCCGATCATGCCAGCGGGGATCCGGATCACCGGCGTCGATGCAGGGGGAGAGCGGCGAGAGCCAAGGTGAGCCCAGCAAGTCGTCGAAGAGGGGGTCCACTCCCACCAAATTGCCAAAGCCTGGACGCACCTCTGGCAGCAGGCAGTATTCATAAGTGACGGGCTGCCCATTGGGGTTCTCGAACAGAATCGATTCGTTGTTGAAGAACAAGCTGTTTCGGATGACTAATCCTGGATGCGTGGCGGAATTCCTAACAATAAATGGAAGAGTACTATTATCGACAGTTATATTTGCCACTTCTGTCAACTGATTTGATTTAATGACAAATGACAATGCGTTTTGATAGCAACTAATGTATGGATACGCAGTATAAGACTCTTGTTGTTGAAGATTAGAAATGTGAATGTTACGTATTTTTGCAGTGAAGTTCGTGTCAGTGCAACCAAGCGCTAATGCGGCTCGCCTGTTATCAATGATTCTAATATTGCTAACAATCAACTCACCTTTATTTCCAATCACTATACCTCCATCATCACAGTCGATCAGATTTACATTTCGTATTACACGCGCAATAACACTACTTCCTCCATTAATGTTTACATTGCTGCCGACATAGTTCATTCCTCCTGGAAGGTTCACCGGCTCCACTTCTGGTATTATGTTTGGCTGACGATTTCCTATAAAATCACATGAGTCAAACTCTACATACTGAGGACGAACATCATGAATTCCATCAATCAGCCTGCCGAAGTTTGGGTCAGTAATCCCAGCATAAACATCCGCCATGTCATACACATCGGGATCAATGTGCAGGTTGTTGATGAAACGCATGTTGCGGTAGAAGAGGGAATCCGCCACGTGACCCTCCAGACGCAGCAAATGCCCCCCGCTGGTGTACTGACCGGGTGGAGCCATCGACCGCTCCAGCACGTTGTCCGCGTAGATGGCCCCATTGATACTCAAATCCTTCACTATGCCGTTCTGGCCTGGCCAAGTGGGTGTGAAGCGGCCCGGGCTGCCCATGTGGTTGCCGATGACAAAGAGGTTGGACATGGTGCCGGGTATGATGCTGTTGAACAAGGCATAGGACTTCGCAGATGTGTTGTGGCATATGAAAATACTGTCTGCAACGAAGCTTCCATAATTTCCCAACTCAAATTGCATTCCTCCATTGGGAAAATCATTGTTGCTCATATGTATATTCTTCAATTCTGCTAAACCATTATGACCTAATACAAATGCAAATCCACCACCTTCATTGAAAACATTATTAGATATGCTGACATTTGAAAGCTTCATATATTCACTCATACCATACAAATCATATGCAGCCAACTCTATCGGTGTGCATCTAATACTAGTCAATCCGGAAAAAGCACAATCATCAACCAATAATGAGTCACTCGCTCTCAATGTATATTGAATATATAACGTCTGTTCCTGCGTCGAAATCCTAAGTCGATTTGCGCTAATTGTCTTAGCGTAATATATACTTAATGCGCTATAAGATGAATTATATGAATTTGTAAAGATGTTGTCAAAGCAATTCACATTGTTCAATACAAAACGTGATGTGCTTGGGTACTGAAAGTCAATGTAAAATAGGGCTGACCCTCCGCGTGGTGCGCGATTGTTATGAAAGACCAGATTATTCAGATACACGGATCCGGCATGAATGAAATCAACTCCGCCACCTGTTCGATCTCCCGTGTCCGAATCATAGGCCCCTTGGCCCCGCGTCATGGTCAGGCCGTTCAGCTCCAGGTGACTGGCTGGATCCATGTCCACCGTCAGGATGGTCCCGGCAAACTGTCCGTCCAGCACCGTCGCCACAATGTCCGCACTGTCCTGGCTGAAGATGTAGTTGGAACACAGCGTCACACGGCCCGAGCCGATGTGCAACTGCTCGTGCCAGGTGCCGGGGCCCACCACCACCGTGTCTCCGTCCATGGCTAAACCGAGTGCCGTCTGGATGGAGTCCACGTCCTGGGGGACGCGGATCAGGCCCTGGGCCAAGGTGGGGACCAGGGCCAGCAGCAGGATGAGGGGGCGTGCATGCATGGACCTCTCCCGTGTCTTCAGCGCAGCAGCGTCACGGCGCGGCAGGGTGTGAGACATCGCCAAGGCGTCCTTGGCCGACGATCGGGTCGTCGCACCGGGTCAGCGGCGCGCCCGGGTCGGCCCAGGCAGGAATGCGACCCTTGGCTTGAACCGGTGTCGAGCAACTGCTACCCCAGAAATTGCCCGTGTAGTTTGTCGCGTCCGGCGCCACCTGGCCTGTGGTCGGCCCGTCTCCCAGGTGGGAGATGAAACTGAACAAGGGCAGGTCCATGACGCCGTTGTATATGAAGTTGTTTGCACCGTCTTTGATACTTATCGTTGAGTTGTGAAGAAATATTAATTGCTCAATAAAAGCGACTGAAGAGACTCCTGATTTAAAGCTATTGTTGGCGTGATGGCTCATATCCAAAAAACTTGAACAGGATGAGATGGCACGGAACCTGCACTCTTCGAAGCGATTGCGCTCCAACCTGAGCGCCGTGTCCTGCAGGTTCAAGGAAGGCGAGGTCGGACTGCCGCCCGCGAAGCTGCAGTCCGTGACCTCGATGGATCGTCCCGGGAAACTTCCGTCCACCAGCAGGGCATGGCCCGCCTGTTCGCGGGGCAACCCGAAGTGGCAGTGGCGCAGATGGACGCCGCTGCGCACCAGGGCGACCTGGGAGGCCGGCAGGGGCGCTGTGCGGAAGTCGAATCCGGCAAGCTCTCCCGTGCAATCGACGAATTCAATCCGCGTGTCAGGATTGCCCAGGGCGCTAAGAACGGAGTTTTGCGAGGCGAAGGTGGCAGGGCTGAACTCCAGCCGACAGGCGGCAAACACCAAACGCGTTGGAAGGCCATGGAAGAAGGTGCCGCGCAGGACCAGCTCTTCGTCCCGGGTGCCGGACAGGGTGAGGGCCTCGGCGAAGTCCGGGACCTCGAGACGGGTCAGCCCGACGAAGGCGCTGCGCTCGCCGTCCGGCGCACCGATGTGGAAGCGTCCCGACCGGGCACGCCCCACGATGGTCAGGCGGGAGGCGGCCCCCAGGCGGAAGATGGTGCCGGGCGGCATGGCGCCGGAGTAGGTGACGGTGATGTCCCCCTGCTCCGGGATGAGGTACCAGCCCACGGGCAGCTTCGCGTGGGTGCTTGACAGCTCCACTGACGCGAAGACCTCCCGCCAGCCGACGTCGGCGCGGGTGAGGTCGAAGTCCAGGGGCGCGGCGGGATCGCCCGCGTCCAGGGCCGGCGAGTTCCAGCGGAGGTGAAAGTCCCCGCGGCGGGGGTCCACCAGGCCCAGGTCGGACACGATGC
>JAUXWS010000077.1 GCA_030685015.1 bacterium | reverse complement strand
GGGATGTTCATTCACCTGACGCGCCCTCTGTCCGACGCCCGCTGTGAGGCGGGCTGGTCAGGGCCGGTGAGGTCTTGGAGAGCGCTTCTTTGGCGCCACCTTTCTTCTCGCCAGAAGAAAGGTGGGAAGGTGGCGCGTGCGCCGCAAGATGCTGCCGAAGGGATGGACAGGATCCCAGCTTCCGCCGGGATGAAAGGCATCACTGGGAGGCCAATCACTCAGGGGGGGCCGAAGAGCGGGGGCGCCACGCCCCCCTCCCCCGGTTGCCACGCCAGCAGCCGATCCAGCAGGTCGACCACCTCCGGCAAGCCCAAATCCTGTGCCCAGACCGGCAGCCGGAACTCGTCGGATGCCAGGCGGGCCAGCTTGACGCGCGCCTTTTCCCGCAGACTGGCGGCGCCCGCCATGTTGCCGGCGGCGGCATGGTGCAAGGCCACGTCGGCCTGCAACAAGGCCTGGATCCACACCCGCTCGTCGCCGTGAAGGCGCAGCCACAATGCTTCCCAGCTCTCATGGGCGGCGAAAAAGCGGCCGGCGCAGGCCCGCGCCAGACCCTTGGCCGCCAGGCGGCGGTACTCGTCAGCTTCCTCCGGCGCTGGATGCCCTGTCGACGCGGGCGACTGGCCGCCGTTCATGGTTGTCCGTCGCCGTCAAGGACATGGCGGATGCGCCGGCTCAGGCTTTCCATGGTGAAGGGCTTGTTGAGCAGGCCGGCTCCCAAGGCGGGGCCCAGATCATGGCGGCTCAACTCGCCGTCCGTGTAGCCGCTGCAGAACAGGACGCGCGCGCTGGGCCAGTGCTCCAGAAGGCGGCGCACCGCGGCGGGACCGCTCATGCCGGGCATGATCACGTCGCTGAAGATGAGATCCACCGGAGCCATGCCGGATTCAGCCAGGGCCAGGGCGGCGCAACCGTCGGCGGCGGCCACCACCTCGTAGCCGCAGTGCTCCAGCAGGCGCACCGACAATTCGCGCACGGCGTCCTCATCCTCGATCACCAGGATCCGGCCTTCGCCGCGGACCAGCGGTCCCTGTCCGGCCGGCGCTTCCATCGGTTTCGCCAGCAGGGGGCCGATGGAGGGAAAGTAGAGCCGGAAACTGCTGCCCAGGCCGGGCTGCGAATCCACCGCGATGTCGCCACCGCACTTCTTGACAATGGCGTAGACGATGGAGAGGCCCAGGCCCGTGCCCTTGCTCATCTCCTTGGTCGTGAAGAAGGGCTCGAAGATGCGGCCGCGCACGCTCTCCTCGATGCCGCAGCCCGTGTCCGCCACCTCCAGCACGACATGGGGACCGGGTGCCAGATCCAACAGGCGGTTGGCCTGGGAGGGACTCAACTCCTGATTGTCCACACGCAGGCTGAGCCGTCCGCCATCGGGCATGGCATCCCGGGCGTTGACCACGAGGTTGACCACCACCTGCTCGATCTGGGCGGGGTCGGCCCGGATGGCCCAGAGGCCCGGCGCCGCTTGCCAATCCAGCGTCACGGCCTCCCCGATCAGCCGCCGCAGCATCATCTCCAGATCCTCCAACAATCGATTCAGGAGGATGGGGCGCGGCGCCGACTCCTGTTGGCGGCTGAAGGTGAGCAGGCGGCGCGTCAGCTCCGCCGCCCGCTGGGTGATGGATAGCTGCTCCAGCAGGCAGCGGCGCACCAGGACCGCGTCCTCCAGGTGCTGGAGGGCCAGCTCGGCGTTGCCGCTCACGCCAGTGAGCAGGTTGTTGAAGTCGTGGGCGATGCCGCCGGCCAGGCTGCCGATGGCGTCCAGTTTCTGCGCTTGGCGCAGTTGCTGTTCCAGGCTGCGCAATTCCGTCACGTCCTGGATGAGGAGGATGGCCCCGATCACCCGCCCCCCGGCGTCGGCGTGGGGGGCCATCTGCACCTGCAACTGGCTGCGCAGGCCGTAGACGGAGGTGTAGTCCACATCCAGGTTGCGGATGACCTCCCCCCGTCCCACCCGCTGCAGGAGTTCGCCCACCGGCACGTGGGCCAGCCCCGGCAGTTCGGCCAGGGAACGGCCCAGCACCTGGGAGCTGGCGCCCTTGGGCACGCCCATCATGCGCTCCATGGCGGGATTCTCATAGACGAGGACGCCATCGATGTCCACGTACATCACACCCATGGGGGCGTGCTGGATGATGCCGCGGCTGAACTCCTCTGAAGAGCGCAGGGCCGCCTCGGTCTGCTTGCGCTGGGTGGTGTCGCGCACGATGGCGAGCAGGTGCCGGCCACTCTCCAGGTCCAGCGGGGAGAGGCTGACCTCGGCGTCGAAGGGGGTGCCGTCCGCCCGCAGGTGGACCCACTCGAAGAACTGGCGTTCTCCAGCCAGGGCCTGGCCGATCTTCTCGCGGGCCTTGTCGGTACTGGGCCGTCCATCTGGCTGGAATTGGGGGGACAGCTCCATGGGACGAAGGCCCGCCAGGTCGCTCGCCTCCCGGCCGAAGATGCGGGCCGCCGCCGGGTTGCTCTCCACGAAACGCTCGTCCTTCATGATGAAGATGGCGTCCTGCGCGGACTCGAAGAGGCCCCGGTAGCGGGACTCGCTGCCGCGCAGGGCGGCCAGGGCCTGGTGCTGCAGGCTGTTGTCCAGCACGGTGCCCACCAGCCCCAGCACGCGGCCATGGGAGCCATGAGGGGGCTGGCCGTGGACATGCAGGTCCCGCCGGCCATCGGGCTGGCTCTGGCGGAGATCCTGGTCCAGCGGCAGACCGGTGACGGCGAGGAGGCGGCCGCTCTCCTCGAGGCCCGCCGCCACCTCGGCAGGCAGGAAATCAAGGAGAGGCCGGCCCACGATCTGCTCCAGTGGCAGGCCCAGCAAATCGGCCAGGGCCTGGTTGCAGAAGGCGATGGCGCCCTGGCTGTCCTTGAAGAAAAGGGGGGTGGGGATGGAATCGCCCAGCTCCTGCAGGTGCCGCGTCGACTGCTGGTCCAATCCGTCCAGGGCTTCAAAGACGGTCCCCAATCCCGCCAGCTGGAAACGCCGGCGCAACAGCTCCTCCCAGTGGTTGACCCGCTGGCGAAGCTCTTGCAGGTTCTCCCCGGAGGGTGGACCGTCACCCTTCATCATTCGCTCTTGAACTCGGCCACGAGCTTGGTGATGGTCGCCTTGGCATCCCCGAAGACCATGCGCGTGTTCTGCCCGTAGAACAAGGGGTTGTCGATGCCGGCGAAGCCGGCCGCCATGGAGCGCTTCAACACGAAGACCGTGCGGGCCCGGTGCACCTCGATGATGGGCATCCCGTAGATGGGGCTGCCCGGGTCGTCCAGGGCGGCGGGGTTGACCACGTCGTTGGCGCCGATCACCACCGCCACGTCCACGGTCTCCATCAAGGGGTTGATCGCCTCCATCTCCACTAGCTGCTCGTAGGGGACATTGGCCTCGGCCAGCAGCACGTTCATGTGGCCGGGCATGCGGCCGGCCACCGGATGGATGGCGTAGCGCACCTCGCAGCCGTTCTTCTCCAGCAGCTCGCCCAGCTCCCGCACGGCGTGCTGGGCCTGGGCCACGGCCAGTCCGTAGCCGGGCACGAAGGCCACGCTCTGGGCCGCTTCGAGCAGGATGTAGGCGTCCGCGGGCGTGAGGGCCTTCACCTCGCCGCTGGCCTTGGCGGCGCCCTGGACAACGGCGCCGAAGCCGCTGAAGAGCACGTTGGCCAGGCTGCGGTTCATTGCCTTGCACATGATGACGGTGAGCACGATGCCGCTGGCGCCCACCAGCGCGCCGGCCACGATGAGCACGTTGTTGCTGATGATGAAGCCCGCCGCGCAGGCCGCCAATCCGGAATAGCTATTGAGCAGCGAGATGACGACGGGCATGTCGGCCCCGCCGATGGGGATGACGGCCATCACGCCCAGGACCAGGGAGAGGGCGAGAAGCACGATCAGCCAGAGGTGGGCGCCCGGGGGATCCAGCGCGAAGAGCAGGGCGGCGCCCAGGATGGCGAGGATGAGCAGGCCGTTGACGGCCTGCTGTCCGCTGAAGATGATGGGGCGCCCCGACATCACCTCTTTGAGCTTGGCCCAGGCGATGAGCGACCCCGAGAAGGTGACGCCGCCGATCAGGGCCGCGATCGCCACCGTGACGGATTGGTAAAGGCCGAAGACCGTCTGGCTGGACATGGCCCGCGCATATTCGGCCCAGGCCACCATCAGGCTGGCGATGCCGCCGAAGCCATTCAGGAGGGCCACCATTTCCGGCATGCCGGTCATCGACACCGTGCGGGCGGCGGTGACACCCACCACGGCGCCGCCCGCCAGGCCCACGATGATCCAGGTCCAGCGGCCAATGGCCGGGTCGAGCAGGGTGGCGCCCACGGCCAGGGCCATGCCCACGGCGCTGACGGCGTTGCCCCGCCGGGCGGTGGTGGGCGAGGCCAGCATCTTGATGCCGAAGGCAAAGAGCAGGGCGGCGATGGCGTAGGCCAGGTTGATGAGGAACTCCAGGCTCACGACCGGCCTCCCTTGCTGCGGAACATGGACAGCATGCGGTCCGTGACCAGATAGCCGCCCACCACGTTGATCATGGCGAAGAAGGCGGCCAGGGCGCCCAGGGCGACGGTGAGGACGTCGCTGCCCCCGTAGCCGGCGGAGAGCAGGGCGCCCACCACGGTGATGCCCGAGATGGCGTTGGAACCGCTCATGAGCGGCGTGTGCAGCGTCGAGGGGACCTTGGAGATCAGCTCGAAGCCCAGGAAGATCGAGAGCAACAGAATGAAGATCAGGTAGACCATCGTGTGCAGGTCCATGGCTCCTCCTAGGCTTTGAGTGCTTCGTGGACGACGGCGCCGCCGTGGCAGACCAGCGCGCCGCGCATGATCTCGTCCTCCCGGTCCAGGCGCAGGGTCCGGCTATCCTTGTCCCAGAAATGCTCGATGAAGGCCAACAGGTTGGACCCGTACATCTGGGTGGCGTGCAGGGCCACCTGGCCGGGCAGGTTGTCCGGTCCCAGGATGAGCACGCCGTCCAGGTCCACTTCCTCTCCGGCGACCGATCCCTCCACGTTGCCGCCCGTCTCCACCGCCATGTCCACCACCACGCTGCCCGGCTTCATGCCGCGCACCATGTCCAGGGTCAACAGGCGGGGGGCGGAACGACCGAAGACCTGGGCGGTGGTGATGACGATGTCCGCCTGCGCGCAGTGGCGGGCCATGGCCTTGCGCTGCAGCTCCACCTGCTCCGGCGTCAGCTCGCGGGCATAGCCGTCCTTGGTCTGGCCCGTCTCACCCAGGTCGATCTCGACGAAGCGGCCGCCCAGGCTCTCCACCTGCTCGCGCACCACCGGCCGGGTGTCGAAGGCCTCGACGCGGGCCCCCAGCCGGCGGGCGGTGGCGATGGCCTGGAGTCCGGCCACGCCGGCCCCGATGATGAAAACCTTGGCCGGCGTGATGGTGCCCGCCGGGGTCATCATCATGGGCAGGATGCGGTTGAGCCGGAAGGCGGCCAGCAGGACGGCGGCGTAGCCGGCCAGGCTGGCCTGGCTGCTCAGGGCGTCCATCTTCTGGGCCAGGGTCGTGCGCGGAATCATCTCCATGCAGACGGCGCTGAGGCCCCTCTCCGCCATGGCCTGCAGCAGGGCGCGGTCGCGGAAGGGGTCCAGGTAGCTGATGTGGACGGTGCCCGGGGCGAGGGCCGCCACGTCTTCCCGGGGCGGCTTGCCCAGTCGGAGGACCAGCCCGGCCCGGGCCAGCAGCTCGGCACGGCTGGATCCGATTGTGGCACCGGCCAGACGGTAGTCCTCGTCCGCAATGCCCAGGCCGGCGCCCAGGCCGCTCTCCACCTCGAGGGTGGCGCCCAGTTCGACCAGCTGGCGCACGTGCACGGGCAGCAAGGGGGCGCGGCGCTCCTGCGCCCGACCCTCGACGGGAACACAAATGGTCATGGCGTCTCCTGTGTGTGGCGCGGCATCTCCGCGTGACGCTTCCGAGGTGGAACGGGGTTCAAAATACGCGGTGCGGCCCGAAGACCCAACTCGCCGCCCGACTTCCCCCGGCAACGCGATTCAGGCCCTCCATCTGCCGATAAGACGCGGACTTGGGCGCCCGGACTTCGCGACGCACCAGCCAAGCATGGATTGATCCTTTTGTTCATCAACGCTTGGTTCGACTTCGCCGCCCTCATCGTGCGGCCACGGACACACCCGGGGAAGGAGAGGTTCCTGGCTCCTGGATTTCACATAAGCTTGCACCCCGGTCGGGTGCGTCGACAATCAGAGGACTGGGCCGCAGGCGAATTTCGCGATGGGCGCCTGGCCTGTGCCCTCTGCGACGGCATGGGTGGCATGCGACACGGCGACCGGGCCGCCCGCCGCGCCGCCGACGCCTTCATCCAGCTCTGCCTGCACGACGAGCGCTGCCTGAGCGCCGCCTGGCCGCCCAGCCTGCAGCGGGTCCAGCTGGAGCTGGCGGGCTGCCTGGGCCGCCTTCAGGCCGAACTGCGCGAGCGGCGGGTGGCCACCACCTTCACGGGCCTGGCCCTCGACGGACAGATAGGGCGGCTCTACCACGTGGGCGACAGCCGCGCCTACCTGGTGTCGGGTGGCTGCTTCCGGCAACTGAGCACGGACCATCACGTCAGCGTTGAACAGCCCAATCTGCTCAGCCACGCCCTGGGCGCCCCCCAGCACGACCAGCTGTGCTGCGTGGAGCTGCGGCTGGAGGCGGGGGACCGCTTGCTGCTCTGCAGCGACGGTTTCGTCCAGGCCGGGATCGAGGCCACGGTCCTGGACCAGCTGCTGCAGTCCGCCACCGGGGACGACGACATTCCCGGCCTGCTCATGGAGGAGGCACTCAGCCGCGGGGCGGAGGACAACCTGAGTCTGGTGTGGATCAATCCGGAGACCGAGGCATGAACTCCCCCGGCCGGGACGGCGAAAACTTGCGCTATACGGGGCTGCAGCAGCTGGCCGAAGGGTCCAGCGCCATCGTCCACGCCGCGCTGGACCGCTGGACCGGCCGCGAGGTCGTGCTGAAGGAGGCCCGCCCCGGAGCGGCGGGTGGGCATGGCTTCCTCAAGGAGGCCCGCCTCTTGCTGGCCCTGCGCTCCCCCGTCTTCCCTGAATTGGTGGAGCACGATCCGGGCAGCGCCCAGCGCCCCGCCCGCCTGGTCATCGAGCGGCGACCGGGCCGACCCATGTCGGCCCTGGAGGAGACCAGCCGCTGCCTGGACCCCGACGATGTGGCGTGGATCGCCGTCCAGGTGCTGCAGGGCCTGACCGAGTTGGCCGAACACGGCTGGATCCACGGGGATCTCGGGCCGGCCAATCTCCTCCTGTCGGGCAGCCGCGCCTCCCTGCTCGACCTGGGCTTGGCCCGGGCCAATGACGACCGGGTGGCCCGGCGCTCCGGCACCTTCCAGGTCATGCCGCCGGAGATCCTGGCCCAGGGCCTGCCCCATCCCCGCTCCGACATGTTCTCCCTGGGCGCCCTCCTCTTCCAACTGATCACGGGCCGGCCGCCCTTCCCGGACGACCCCGACGCGGCCCTGTCGCAGATCCTGTCCGGACGGCCGCAGGATCCCGGTCCCGGGGCCGGGCACCCTCTCTTCCCCCTCTCCCTGCGCTGTCTGCAGGCCGATCCGGCCCGGCGGCCCTCCCCGCAGGAGGCCCTGGACAGCCTGCTGCCGAAGCTGCCGCGCCAGCGGGCCGCGCTGCTTGTGCCGCGCCGTGGGCCGGGCAGCTGGGATCCGACCCAGCTCGACCAGGTGCTGAAGTGCCTGTCGGAGGGGAAGCTGGTTCTCCTGCGCAGCGGCCAAGCGGGGCAGTGGCGCGTCCGCCTGGATCACTTGCTGCTGGAGGCGGGCCTGCCTCTGCCCATGCTGAAGGTGGAGCGCGTCCCCGGCCAGACCCTGCTTGACTGGCTGGCCTGCCGGGCGGACGAGGGCGGACTCCTGGCGCACTATCCGGAGCTGGCCCGCGCCGTGGCGCGCCGAACGACGGATCCCGACATCCTGAGGCAGTTGCTGGGCTTCCTGGACGACCAGCTGGAGCGGCCGCGCCAGGGCCTGTGCTGGATCGTGCCGCCCGGGGATCCTGACGCACGCCAGCTTCCCTTGCTGGTGGAGACCTGCCGACGCCAGCACCGTCCCCTCGTCGTCCTGCAGCTGGATGGCGCCCCGGAGCCGGGCCTGGACCTGGGCGAGACGCACCGGCTGGATCCTCCGCAGAGTGGCCAGTGGCGCGCCTGGCTGCGCCACCCCACGCCCGGCATCACGCTGGAGGATGCCGCCATCGACGTCCTGGACCGCTTGTCGGCCGGCGACGGCGAGCGGATCGCACCCCTGGTGGCCCGCTGCATCAGCGAAGGCAGTCTGGCTCCCGCGGATGGGATGTGGCGGCTGACGGAGATCCGGCCACCCCGGGGCGAGGACCTGCGCGGTGCGGATCTGGCCGCCCTGGATGGCAAGCTGCGCCACGCCCTGCTGCGGGCCTGCGCCTGGGTTGAGCCGGCCCCCATCGGCTGCTGGCAGGATCTGGTCCGCCAGGGACGCGAGGACGAGCTGGAGATGCTGGAGGGCGCCGGCTGGCTGCGCGACCGCGGCGATGGCCAGCTCGTGCCCCGGGCCGGTCTGATCGGGAGCCTGGACGAGGATGTGTTGGGCCAGGCGACCCTCGACCTGCTCCAGGACCTCTGGCGCCGCCCGGATCCGCCGGCCGAATTGGGCCTCCTCCTCCTCTCCCGGGCGGATCTGGGCCGGGCCGATCCCCACATGGCGCACCAGATCCTGCGGCGCGCCCGCGGCCTGATCAATCCGCAGCGAAAGATCCAGCTGATCACCGAACTGCTTCCCTTGTTGCCGGCCGAACAACGGAGCGACCTGCAGTCGGACCTGGCCACCGCCCTCCTTGAACAGGACCGCGCCGCCGAGGCGGCCCAGCTCCTCAAGGCTCTTCTGCGGGAGTCCGGCGCCGATTCCGCCGAGCGCTCCACCTCGCTGGTCCTCCGCCTGGCGCACGCCTGGCGGCTCGGCCAGCGCCGCCGCCTGGCCTGGCGCCTGGTGGAGCATGGCCGCCGACTCGCCCGGGAGGACAAGTCCCGTCTGGCCCTCGAGGTGCAGGCGATCGAGCTGCTGCAGGGCATTGGCCGGGCCGCCGAGGCCAACGCGCGGCTGACGGCGGCGGCCCCCTTGTTGCTGGAGGCGGATCCCGCCGGCGGACCCGGCATCGCCCACGCCATCCATCAGGCGGCAGTGGCGGCATTCAACCTGGGTTCACCGGAGTTGGCGGCCCGCCTCTGGACCCACCTCAGCCGGCCGGGCCGGCAGATCCTCCAGATCCAGCAGCGGATTTGGCTGGCCAACAACCTGGGTGTCATCCACTTGCAGGCTGGCCGCCTGGAGCAGGCCCGCACCGAGCTGGAGCAGGCCGGCCGGGAGGCGGCCCTCTTCCACCTGGACCGCTACGAGCTGATGGCCCGCGTCAACCTGGCTTTGGTGCAGCTGAAGCGGGGCGCCGCCGACCAGGCCGTCCGGGAGCTGGAGCCCGCCCTGGTCCAGGCCCGGGAGCTGCAGGTCATGCAGACGGAACTGGCCATCCTCGATCATCTGGGCGAAGCCTGGGCCGCCCTGGGGGACCTGGAGAGCGCCGAGGCCACCTGGGAGCGCGAGCTGGACCTGGCCCGCGCCCTGCAAATGCCGGACGAGGAGTTGGATTCACTCAAGAACCTGCTCTGTCTCGCTTGGGACCTGGGGATCGAGCCGACCCGCAGCCACCTCGCCCGCCTCCAGGAGATCGATGCCGGGCGCGACAAGGCCGCCAGTCGGCAATGGGCCCTGCTGGCGGCTTTCGATGCGTCGCCGACCGGTGCGGCCGGGCTGCCGGCCAATACGCCCGCGTCCCTCCGGGCCCTGGCCGCGGGGAGGGAAACAGCCTCCGCCGACCTGCTGAGCACCTTGTTGGGGCTGGAACCGCGCCTGGACGGCGTGCGCCTCGCCCTGCGCTTGCTGGAGGGACGGCTGCCCTGGCTCGCCGAATGGGCGCCCTGTCTGCGCGAAGTGCGGGAGATCCACCGCCTGCACGAGATCCGCCTGCTTTCCCACGAGGGCGAATCGGCCGCCCGCCGCGAGGATTGGTCCGCCGCCGGCATCCGGCTGGGACGCGCCGTGCGCCTGCTGGAGTCCCTCGCCATGGACCTGTCACCCGCCTGGCAGGAGCGGGTGGCCTCCTCGCCCTGGTTGCGTGTCATGCTGGAGAGGGCGGGTGAATGCCTGGCCCGACTGGATGAACTCGATAGGAGGGATGATGGCCGCACTGCTGGATCAGTTGGCCGCGCTACAGGAGCTTGAGAGCCGGGCCGAGGATCTTTCCCGCCGCCAGGAGCGCTTCACCCGGCGCGAACTGGACCTGGTCCTGGGGCTGGCCCGCGAGCTGAACACCTGCACCACGCCGCGCGAAGCCCTGCACTTCCTCCTGCACCAGGCCATCCGCCTGGCGGGAGCCCAGCGTGGCGCCATCGTCGAACTGGACGAGGATGGGGAGCTGCTCTTCACCCTGGGCGTCGACCGCGACGGCTTCACCCTGGACCGGCCGGAGACCCAGGCCTCCCACTCCATCATCCGGCGCGTCCTGGAAAGCGGCCAGCCCCTGCGCTCCTCCAACCTTTCGCAATTGGAGGAACTGGCCCAGGCCCGCTCCATCATCGATTTCGACCTGAAGAGCAGCCTCTGCGCACCCTTGCGCCGCCAGGGGCAGGTCGTGGGCGCCCTCTACGTGGACAGCTCGGTCACGACCCTCTACAGCGAGCACATCCTCGTGCTGCTGGACGGTTTCTGCGAGCTGTGCTCCCTCACCTTGACGCAACTCCAGCTGCGGCGCACCGAACAGGCCCAACAGCTGCGCTATGACAACTTCGAGCGCCTCCACCTGCGCATCGTCGACTCGCTGCCCAGCGCCCTCATCATCTACGATCGGCAGTTCCGCCTGCAGTTTGCCAACCAACCCTTCCACCGGGATTTGAGCATGCTCTCCATCGTCGAGCCCGACCCGGCGGCGCCGGCCGGCTGGAGGCTGGAGTCCTCCTTCGGCCGCTTCCTGCAAAGCCGCATGGATCGCCACGAGCGCAGCGCGGACTGGGCGGTGGAGAACCGCCACTTGCGGTGTCGGCCCTTCCCCCTCTCCTTCCCCGACGGCAGCGAGCAGGTCTGGGGCCTCATCCTGTCCGACGTCACGGCCGAGGTGCGCATGCAGCAGGAGCTGCTCGAGAGTGAGAAGTTCGCCATGGTCAGCCGCACGGCCGGATCCATCGCCCATGAGATCCGCAACGCGCTGGCGCCCCTGAGCGGGCATGTCCAGCTGGCGCGCATGACCCTGCGCGAACGGCCCTCCGTCCAGGAGGATGTGGATCCCGACCTGCAGATCGTCGAGGAGATGGCGGGCCGCATCGAGCGCATCGCCCGCACCCTGAGCGACCTCTCGCGTCCGCCCCAGCGCCAGTTGGGGGACGTGGACCTCAACGCCCTGGCGGCGGGCACGGTCAGCCTGCTCAAGGATCTGGGTGGCAAGATCAAGCGCTTCGACCTGAGCGTGGGCGGCCCCGAGCCGGAGTCCGAGGACCGCGGCACCCTTCGCATCCGGCTCGACGTGATGCCCCACCTGCCCCAGATCAAGGCCGATGCCGAGCAGCTGCAACAGATGCTGCTCAATCTGCTCATCAACTCCGCCCACGCCGTGGAGGCTTGCGGCGGCGGCTGGGTGCAGTGCCGCACGCGGCTGGTCGGCCAGCATCTGCTCCTGGTGGTGGAGGACAACGGTTGCGGCATGGAGGAGGCCGTGCTGGCCCGCATCTGGGAGCCCTATTTCACCACCAAGGGCGAAGGGGGCACGGGCCTGGGCATGCCTCTGGTCCGCCAGGTGGTGGAGGCGCACCAGGGTCTCATCCAGGTGCAGAGCCGCCCCGGGCGGGGCACCGCCTTCCGCATCCTGCTGCCCTTGCCGCATTAGCCATGAAAAGCCCCGGCCGCGGGGCCGGGGCTCATGTCTCACAGAGGCGGGCGGAACATGGGATCAGTTGTTGTCCGGATCCGGATCCGGCGGCGGTCCCGTGGCGATGAGGTACTTGGTGAAGTGCTCCAGGCGGGCCAACATCGTGGCCTTCTCATCCACGCTCAGCCAGTGCACCTCGTTGGAGATGACCTCGTACCAGCCATCCTCGCGATCGTAGAGGACCATCAGCTCGTCCCCGGCCGGCAGGTCGGCCGGCTGGAGGGGCAGGGTCAGCTCGAAGTGCAGGGGAAGCAGGAACTCCTGGCCTTCCGGCGTGAAATTGAAGCCGATCTCGCCCGTGCCGTCACCGCCCAGCCACTGGGCGTGGATGGTGACAGGCTGGCTGACGGCGCCAGCCGGGGCGACCAGACGGAAAGCCTCTCCCTCAACCACGGAGGCCTCACCCGGCAGCACCTGGAGGGTGAAATCTCCCATCGCGTCGATCACGCGATCCTTGCCGGCAAAGTCAGCCGGACTGAGCAGACGCACCTGATCCCGCGAGAGCAGACGCCCTCCAGATTCGGGTGGTCGGCTGTCCTGGGAGCAGCCGAAAGCCAGTAGGAGACCCAGCCCGGCCGCGAAAAGAGGCAGGAAGCGCTTCATTGGCACCTCGTCCTTTTGGGTGGATGGTTCGGTTACAGCTGCGCGTTCCAGGGGACACGTCCCCGGCGGAACGACCTGAGTTTACACAAAGAGAGGTGTGTGTCAAAGAGCTAACACAGAGAAAAAACGCGCGGAGCGCATTTTCTGAAAATCGGCATAGGGGTGCCGGGGAATCCCCGGCATCCCCTGCCACACCAACCGGCCTGCGGGTCCGCACCGGGCGGTTCAAATGCGCCGAGTCGTGTGACGCACCCGCTCCTTCAGCTTGTCCTGGGCTTTCTTGGCCACCCGGCGCTTCACCACTCCGCCGGGTCCCAGCCAGAAGCTGTAGCCCAGCACCTTGCGGCGTGTCGCCAGATCCACCGCGCTCTTGGCCTCGTTCACCTTTAGATGCAGCCCCGTGAACAGCTCCCGCAGCCAGCCCATCACCCGTTCCCCGGCCCGACGGCTTCGCACATGGACGTTGCAGTCGTCCGCGCAGCGGATGAAGGCGTGGCCCCGGCCTTCCCGTTCCCGGTCCACCTC
>JAUXWS010000076.1 GCA_030685015.1 bacterium | reverse complement strand
AGTCCCACCCACGTGGTGGACGTGTTACTCTCATGCATGGCCGGGCTCCTTACGTTTCTGGGCACTGCCCAGTGTGGCTCTGGTCCCTCGTGGATCAACCCACGGCCAACGTAGGGACCCGGCCGTTCCATAAGGTCTAAGCTTCGCCCCCATCGGCTTCACAGCCAGATTCTGACGCGCCCCCCGGCCCACGCTGGGGGGCGCTTTTAGGTGGTGTGCCCAAATGGTCGTCCCGGCGTCGACGGGATGACGGTGGGGGAGTTGGCCGACCACCTGCGGACCACCTACGGACGAACTGGGAAGCGATCCGGGAGCGCTTGCTGTCGGGCACCTGCCAGCCGTCGCCGGTGAAGGAGGCGCTCATCCCGAAAGGCGAGGGCGGGATGCGCCGGTTGGGCATCCCGACCGTGCGGGACCGCTTCATCCAGCAGGCCCTTCTTCAGGTCCTGCAACCGCTGTTCGACCCGACCTTCTCGACGGCGGCCCGATCAAGCCGCTGCGCGCGGATGCTCTCCGCCAGCCGGTCGATCAGCCCTTCGAGGAGTGCGCTTTGGATCACCTGCAGCATGGCGTCCATGTGGGGAAGGGATGGGACATGGGGGCTGCTGGTAGCCCACACTGCTGGTAGAAAGTCGCACGGCGCTCCGGGTACGAGTCGCTGTGGCAACAGCAGGACTTGTCCCTTCCGGGTACGCCCCGTGGTTGCACCCGTCTGATTATACCCGTACGGTGCAGTTTGACATTTGGAATGCTACTCTTGTACCCGTTCGGGTTGGCCACAAGGAGACACGATGAGCAGCACGGGGATGTTCATTCGGAACCAGCGCAAGCAGGCGGGCTTGACCCAGCCCGAGCTGGCAGACAAAGCCGGCGTGGGCTTGCGCTTTCTGCGGGAGCTGGAGCGTGACAAGCCCAGCCTGCAAATGGACAAGGTCAACCAGGTGCTGTGCCTGTTCGGCCACCAGCTCGGCCCGGTGCCCTTGTCGCGGGAGGGAGTGCAGCCATGAGGAGCGCCCGCATCCTGATGCACGGCAAGCTGGCCGGCCTGCTGCGCGAAGGCGAGGAGGGGTACCAGTTCCGCTACGATCCCGGCTACCTGGATTGTCCCGATGCGGAAGCCATCAGCCTGACGCTGCCCCTGCGGACGGAAGCCTATCACAGCGAGCAGCTGTTTTCCTTTTTCGATGGCCTGATTCCCGAGGGCTGGCTGCTGCAGATCGCCGAGCGTACTTGGAAGCTGAATCCGCGCGACCGCATGGGTCTGCTGCTGGCCACCTGCCGGGATTGCATCGGTGCGGTCAGCGTGGAACCAGAGGAATCCGCCGATGACTGAGCGCCGCTGCCTGCTCTGTTACGAATCGCTCGGTGACAAGGACTCTGAGATGCACCCGGCGTGTGCACGCAGGCTGTTCGGCAGCCCGGAAGCACCGCGCGTGGACTGCACGAGGGATGACATCACCAGGCTGGCCCTGCAAGTGGTGCTGGCTCGGATCACGGTGCCCGGCGTGCAGGCCAAGCTCTCCCTGGGGCTGAGCCATGGCACGGCACCTCGCACCCCTGATCGCCTGACGCTGGTGGACACGCCCGGCGGCTATATCCTGAAGCCTCCCGGCAATGCCTATCCCTACCTGCCGGAGCTGGAAGACCTCTGCATGCATCTGGCCGGGGATGCTCGAATCGCCACCGTGCCCCACGGCCTGGTGCGCCTCGCTTCCGGCGAACTGGCTTACCTGACGAAGAGGATCGACCGCGATGGGCAGCGCATGGTTCACATGGAGGACATGTGCCAACTGAGCGGCAAGCCGACGGAAGCCAAGTATCGCGGCTCGCACGAGCAGGTGGCCAGACTGATCCTGCGTCACTCTGCGGCGCCCCTGCTGGATGTGATCGCCTTTTACGAGCGGGTCCTGTTCTGCTTTTTCACGGGCAACAGCGACATGCACCTGAAGAACTTCTCTCTGATCAAGGATGTGGTGCGCGGAACTGTGCTGAGCCCGGCCTATGATCTGGTGGCGACGAGCCTGGTGCTGGAAGAAGATCCCGAGGAGCTGGCGCTGACTCTCAACGGCAAGAAGCGCAAGCTGCAGCGCGCGGATTTCGAGGCCGCCATGCGGGGCGCCGGCATGGAGGAAAAGGTCATCGCGAACCTCTTCATGCGCATTGCCCGCTCGCTGCCACGCTGGGAGCAGCGCATCGAAAGGAGCTTTGTGCCACGGGAGCTGGGAGAGCGTCTGCGATCCCTGGTCAGAGGGCGGCTGGCAAGGCTGGGAATGGGGTGAAGGAGGATCGCCGAGCCCTTCATCACACGTGCACACGGATGAGCAATCCAGGATTGGGCCACTTCCCATGACCTCCTCCTCATGACGCGTTGCATGCGCGATCAGAAGTCATCGATCTGATGGTTGTCCATCCGTGGCACGACTTGGTCTCCGCTTCGTTCCAAGTCCACTCCCCGTCCAGGCGCAGCAGCCGCATGAGCAGCTCCTTCCTGGCGCTGGGAGACACGGTCAAGCGATGGAATCCGCACCGGCTGTTGTCCGATGATTTGCGCGGGCATGGCTTTCCGCTTGTACCCCTTCAAGTTCCGCTGTATCTTGCCCGCGCTTTCGAGCACATCCGCTGTGCCACCCACCCAACTCCCACGGAGCCGGTCATGAAACATTTGCTGATGCTTGCCTGTGCCGCGGGTCTGGTCGCCGCCACTGCCCATGCTGTTCTGCAGATCGACGTTCCCGCCACCCTTTTTCCCACCGGACATGACGGATATGTGGACTCGTTCGCCGGCCCGCTTGATCCGAACAACGGCCCCTTTGCCGCAGTGATGAACACCATGGACAATGTGGCTCGTCCGGCCACCCGCATCGTGGGTCCCGACGGCTTTCCGCTGGCCTACCACCTGATATTCGACTACGACGCTGCCCCGCCCCCAGTCCCGGTGGTGACGACGGTGAGCATGACAGCTGGCTCGTGCTCGAAGGTGTGGACGCCCCTGAACTTCTCCGTGCTCTACAGCGCGGGCCCCAACTTCCCCATCGACTGGGCCTTCAACGGATCGGTGGCGCCCGACAATGCCCCCTACGACCTCTGTTCCTGCTGGCCCGATGACCCGGCCTGCGGCGAACCGGACTGCGCGCTGAGCGACGACGAGTTGGATCTGGGCCTGGTGCTGCCGGGCGTGCCGACTCCCTTCAGTTTCACCATCACCAACGTGGGCAGCGGCATCCTGGCCGGTACCGTGAGCGAGGACTGCGCCACCGTCGTCCTGTCGGATGGCCTTGTCTACAGCCTGGGCGCCGGCCAGAGCCAGGTGGTGAGCGGGGAGTTCCTGGGCCAGGCGCCCGGTTCGGTCCAGTGCTGGCTGGACGTGGGCGGTCCCTGCGAAGGCCTGTGGCTGACGGCGGAAGTGGCCGTCGTGCCCATCTGCCAGGTCTCGCCGACCAGCCTGGATTTCGGCGCCGTGCAGGCGGGCACGCCCGTGCTGCGCACGCTCACGGTCACCAACGCTGGGGGCGGCGTCCTTGAGGGCGTTGTCAGCTCGGACTGCCCAGCCTTCACCGTCCTCTCCGGCGCCTCCTACAGCCTGGCGGCGGAGGAGAGCCAGGAGGTCGTCGTCCGCTTCCTCTCCAGTGTGTTCGGGGAGCATGTCTGCACGCTGGACACGGGGGGCGACTGCCCGGGAGTGGTGTGCATCGGCCAGGTGGAACTGCCGCCCTCCTGTTCAATCGACCCTCCCGTGCTCCAGTTCGGCATCCTGGAGCCGGGGGATGTGGCCGAGTTGGACTTCGTCGTCACCAACAGCGGCGGCGGCATCCTGGCCGGCATTTTCCAGGAAGGCTGCGCCCAGTACTCCATCGTCGCCGGGGAGAGCTACTCCCTGGCCGCCGGTGAAAGCCAGGACGTCACCGTGCGCTTCCAGAGCGACACGCCGGGCTACTATCCCTGCCCCGTCATCGGCACCACCTGTCCCAACACCATCCTGCCCTGCCTCGCCACGGTGGTGGCGCCCATCCCCGTCTGCGCCATCGAGCCCGACACCCTGGACTTCGGCACCGTGCCGCCGGGAACGCCGGTGGCGCTCGCCTTCACCATCACCAACGAGGGCTATGGCGTCCTGGCGGGAAGTGTCGCCTCGCCCTGCCCACCCTACTCGGTTGTGGCGGGCGGCGAATACAGCCTCGGCGCCGGCCAGAGCCAGGTCGTGGATGTGTTGTTCACGGCTCCGGCGACCCCGGCCTCCTATCCCTGCCTGCTGGACACGGGCGCCGGCTGCCTCGACCTGACCTGCCTGGGCGTGTCGGATCCACTGCCGGCCTGTCTGGTCGATCCTGCCGCCCTCGATTTCGGCACCGTCCTGCCTGGCACGCCCGTGGCGCGGAGCTTCACCCTTGCCAACACGGGCGGCGGTCTGCTGGCGGGGACCGTCACCTCACCCTGCCCGTCCTACACCATCACGGCGGGCGCCGCCTACAGCCTGGCCGCCGGGGAGAGCCAGGAGGTCGAGCTGCTCTTCACCGCCCCCGCCCAGCCGGGGCCCTATCCCTGCCTCCTGGACACGGGCGGAGCCTGCGCCGACGTGGCCTGCACAGCCGCCGTGGAACTGGCGCCCGCTTGCCTGGTGGAGCCCCTCGCCCTGGACTTCGGCGCGGTGGCCCCCGGCGTGCCCGTGACGCGGACCTTCACCATCACCAACATGGGGGGCGGCCTGCTGGCCGGCATGGTCGTGGAGGATTGCCCGGCCTACAGCATCGTCTCCGAGGCCGGCTACAGCCTGGCGGCGGGCCAGAACCAGACCTTCACCATCCAGATGCAGAGCGCGACGGTGGGAACCCACCTCTGCCAGGTGGGCACAGGCGAGGGCTGCGGGCCAGTGGCCTGCGCGGGCATGGTGGAATTGCCGCCCGCCTGCGAGGTCAGCGTGGCGGAGCTGGACTTCGGGCGCGTCCTCCCCGGCACCGCCTTGCTCCGGAGCTTCACCATCACCAACACGGGGGGCGGCACCCTCAGCGGCAGCGTGGTGGACGCCTGCGAGCACTTCTCCGTCGTCTCGGGCGGCGCCTACAACCTTGCTGGCGGCCAGAGCCAGACGGTGGAGCTGCGCTTCCTCTCCAACACGGCGGGCGACTACCAGTGCCAGCTCGATCCGGGTGGCGGCTGTCCGCCGCTGGCGCTCGGCGGCTCGGCCATGTGGCTGGACATCGTGACGGGCGAGGCCTCGGCCTGCGGACCCGTGGACAATCTGGGCCACTTGCCCGGCTCGCTCACGGGCTTCGCGCCGGAGTGGGCGATCGGTTCCATCGGCCTGCTCATGGCCAATGACGGCAGCCTGACGGTGGCCGTCTCCATCCATGTCAATGGCGTGCAGGTCTGGAGCGGGCCCACCAACAGCTCCTCCTGGCTGAGCAGCGAGGCGGCCGGCTTCGACCTGTCCGATTGGTTCGACGAGAACATCCAGCTGCACCTCGAGGTGAGCGACGGCGTCAGCGTCTGGAACGCCGGCGGCGAACTCTGCCTGTGGGACCTGAGCTTCCTGGATCTCACCAACAGCCTGAGGCCCACCGCTTTCCTGCTGCACGAGCCCATGCCCAATCCCTTCAACCCGGCCACGCGCCTACGCCTGGACCTGCCCGCGGCCGATGTCGTCCGCCTGGCCGTGCTGGACCTGCAGGGTCGGCAGGTGGCATTGCTGGCCGACCAAGCCCTGCCGGCGGGAAGCCACGACTTCATCTGGCGGCCGCGCCACTCGGCCAGCGGCACCTACTTCATCGCGGTGGAGTGCCGACAGGGCGTCCAGGTGCGCAAGGTGCTCTTCCTCAAGTGATGCGGACCCATTCATGAATCGGGTATGCGATCCGCCCCGCGTCGCGGCGCGGGGCGGACTTTTTCCCCCGCAGCGCCTTTGATACTCTGACTGACCAAGCGGGGGAGACACCCATGAGATTCCTGTTGACCGGACTGCTGGCCGTCGGGGTGTCGAGCCTGCGCGCCGGGGCCATCCTGCAGATCGACCTGGACGCGACGCTCATTCCCGAGGACTGCCACGGCCAGTTGCAGGCCACCATGTTCCTCCACGACAATCCGGCGCCCTGGCCGGCCACGGGCATCTTCGGGCCGGACGGCATGCCGCTGGCCTTTCATCTGGTGTTCAACTACGACGACGTGTTGCAGGGGGGGGCCGTCGATCGCATCGACCTGCAGGCCGGCGCCGTTGTCCACAGCTGGCAGCCCGCGCCCTTCTCTCTCGTCTATCCGCCTGGACCCGCCTTTCCCTTCGCCGGCCTGTTCGATCCCTTTCCCTCCTGCGCCACGGCCCTGACTCCGGCCAGCCGGCCCCAGGCGGCCGCGTTGGAGTCGATTCTGCCCAATCCCTGCAATCCGGACGCCCAGATCAGCTTCCGTCTGGACACCCCCGGCCTTGCCCGACTGAGTCTGTATAATTTGGTGGGACAGCGCTTGCAGGTGCTGGCCGAGGGATACCACGCCGCCGGCATCCATCGCACGGAGTTCCGCGGCTCCGAGCTGCCCTCCGGGCTTTATCTGGTGGTGCTGGAGGCGAAGGGGCGCACGGAGGCGATGCGCCTCCTCTTGCTCAAGTAGCCGGTCGACACATCGTCTGGCACGCGCCTTGCTTTGCCATCGTGGCATGGTGGACCCAGCTTGCCTCGGACGACAGGAGATTGTCGGGTTGACTGGATTCCTTACATTTTTTGCGCGTCAGCCAATCGCGAAAGGAAAAGCATCCATGCCCGATCTGCGAGGTTTGCGGGGCTGGCTTCTGTCCGCCCTGCTCGTGCCGCTGCCCCTGCTGGCCGAGACGGCGCCGCCACCCCCGCCCGCGGCGGTGGAGGATATGCCCGCCACGCCGCTGGTCATGCCGGGCTATGCCAGCCTGACCGGCTTCCGCCTGACCGCCCCCGGCGGCATGCAGCCCCTCACCCAGCGCCACATCGAGGTGATCACCGTCGTGGGCGAGGTCGATCCGCCTTTCGCAATCGGCGACGACCGCATCGACCTGGTAAATCCGGAATACAACGAGGCGCGCTTCAAGAACCTGATGAACGGGGATCCCGGCATGGTGGCCGCCACGATGACCATCTTCATCGAGGAGCGGGATCCCACGGACAACCGCATCCAGGTCTGGGAGCAGGTCATCGTCCGCGTCTACAACGCCGAGGAGAAGGAGAAGGCCACCCACTACTGCGACAGCACGCCGTGGAAGGCCCAGCCAGGCTTCTTCGACCTGACGCCCGAGCAGGTCCAGTTCAGCGCCTGGCGCCCGATCGAGAAGCCGAAAGCCAATTCCAAATGAGATGGGAGAGCGAGATGAAGAAACACCTGCTGCTTGGGCTGTTGACCCTGGCGGGCGCCAACAGCGCCTTTGCAATCTTCCAGTGGGACGTCGACCTGTCGGACCTGGATGCTGTCGCCTGCTGGAACCCGAACTCCTGCGCCCCCAGCGCGGCCACCGTCCACATGTACAATCCGGCCAACCCGGCCCAAACCTACACCATCAATTGCAACATTTTCGGTCCGAGCGGCCAGCCCTTGGTGTATTCATTCCAAGCGGATGCCGATGCCCAGGTCAATTGCGCCTTGACCTACATCATCGACGAGCTGTGGGTCAGTTTCGACGGGCCGGGCTTCCATTTCGAATTCACCCACCTGCCTCCCATCTTCAGCATGTTCTACGGCTGCGGACCCCTCTTTCCGGTGAACGTGGACATCACGGGGGAGGAGTTGGACGGTTGCGTGCCCTTCAATCCAGGGTTGGAGTGGACCTTCGCCAACTTCCCCGGCGGCCAGGTCGCCCTCACCGAGGACTTCACGGTCGAGGCGGGTGAGCTGCTGCACATCGAGGCGGGCATGGAGGTCTACGGCCTGCCGGGAACCAGCCTCATCATCCAGGGCGACATGGAGGCCCAGGGCACTCGCGGGAACTGGATCCGCTTCGTGGGCGAGGACTGGAACGGCATCGTCTTCGGCGAAGGAGCCGACGCGGACCTCACCTTCTGTTCCATCACGGACGTCCACTCCGGGGATGACGGCGGCGCCATCACGGTGGAGGATGGCGGCTGGGTCCGCCTCTTCAATTGCCTCATCGCCCACAACACCTGCGTGGGCAACGGCGCGGCGGCCTACGTGGCGGACGGCGGCGTGCTGTCCGTCTACAACAGCACCATTTCCCACAACCATGGCACGACCAGCGGCGGCATCTTCCTGGGCGGCGCCAACGCCCTCTTCGAGTCCGGCATGAACCTCATCACCTTCGCCACTCCGGCCAACACGGATGTGACGGGTGTGGGCTTCACCAACGTCTTCTTCACCAACATCTATCCGCAGAACTCGGGCTTCCCCGATGACATGGTGCTGCCGGCCTGGTACTGCAACCCGGGCTATGTGAACCCCATGGCCATGAATTTCAACGTCTCCTACTGGTCCCTGAGCGATCCCACCGAGGTCAACTGCATCATCGACGTCTCCGTCAGCGAGCTGGAGATCGACCCCGACGGCACGCCGGCCGACATGGGCGCCTTCCCCTTCAACCAGTTCCAGATCATGCACCCGGCCAGCATCCTGGCGGTCAACGACCGGCCCAACGACCAGGGCGGCTACGTCGTCGTCCAGTTCGCGGCCAGCCCCAACGACGGCTCCTGGATGAATCCCACCACCATGTACTCGGTGTGGATGCAGTACCCGGGCATGGGCGAGAACGAGTGGGTCTCCGCTGGCACCGTCGCCGCCCTGGGCATCCCCGGCATGACCTACAACGTGCAGGTGGCCACCCTCGACGACCAGTACGAAGGCCATGAGAACATCCATTCCTTCATGATCGGGACGCACAGCGTGCATTTCCCGGTGCCCATCCCCTCCGCCGTCATGCAGGGCTTCTCCGTGGACAACATCGTGCCCGTGATGGTGACGGGTCTGGATGACGCCGGTTGGGCCTATGACGCCTGGCCGCCCACCGAAGACCGTCTCCCCCTGAGCTGGAACCAGAATCCGGTCAACGATTTCGACCGCTTCATCGTGACCAGCTCCCTGCAGAACGACATCAACACCGGCGTGCCGCTCTATGAGGGTCCCCAGACCAGCGCCACCTTCTCCCTGCCCTTCGGCCAGCTGGTGGAGAACCAGCCCGTGTATTTCTGGGCCGTGGCCGTGGACTACCACGAGAACCGCAGCGATCCGGCCAACTATGTGCAGTTCTACACCAGCGTCGAGAACCGCCTGCCCACCGCCTACAGCCTGGGCCAGAACTACCCGAACCCCTTCAACCCCACCACCAGCATCGAGTTCGCGCTGCCGGTGGCGGGCCAGGTCAACCTGAGCGTCTACAACATGCTGGGCGCCAAGGTGGCCACCCTGGTCAACGGCCAGAAAGCCGCGGGCCGCTACACGGTCAGTTTCGACGGGGCCAGCCTGGCCAGCGGTGTCTACTTCTACAAGCTGGAGACTCCGAGCTTCAGCGACTTGAAGAAGATGATCCTGGTCAAGTAGGGTCCTTCCGCATTTGATGGAAAGGGGGCGCCACGGCGCCCCCTTTCATGACAGCCCCTCAGGCCAGAGGAGTCCCATGCCCCAGATCCTTCTCGTCCTTCCCGTGCTGGAGGGCGGCGCCGCCCTGGGCCGCACCATCGACAGCCTGCTTGGGCAAAGCCTGGGCGACTTCCAGGCTCTGGTCTGCAGCAACGGCCGACCGTTCACGGACACCTTGCCCGCGGGCGATCCACGTTTCCGCCTCGTCACAGACGAGTTCCGCAACCTGTCCTCGATGAAGGCCGCCCTCATCCAGCGCTGGCCGGCTCCGCTTGTGGCCGAGTTGCCGGAGGGCCTGGAGTTGGAGCGCGAGGCCCTGGAGCGCGCCCTGTTGGGACGCAAGACCTCGCCGCGGGCCGGCGCCTTTTACGGGCACTACCGCGAGATCACGGCGGAGGGGGAACGGGTCGTGGAGCCGCGCCTCTGGCCGGGCGACCTCACGGAGCGGATCAACGTCGGCCCCCTGGTCTTCCTCGTCCGTGAGGCGCTGCTCCAGGCGGGCGGCTACGATCAGGCCTTCAACACGGCCCAGGAGTACGACCTGCGCCTGCGCATGCAGGACGAGTCTCCCTGGGAAAGCCTGGGCGCCGTGCTCTGCGCCATCCGCCCGCGCCAGGGAGACAGCGTGGCCGCCCGGCAACTGGGCGCCTCCAAGGTCTTTTCACCGGGAGAGGGTCCCCAGGGCGGGTTCACCTATCTCTTCTACGGCCCGGCCGAGGAAATGGAATTCGAGACGGCCTTCAAGAACCATTTGCGCCGCCACGAGGCCTACCTGAGCCATCCGCCCGCCGCCGTGTCGCCCGTGGGCGAGCCGGGCAGCGTCAGCGTGGTCATCCCCTTCCACAACCGCGGGCGCTTCCTGGACCGGGCCATCGCCTCCGTGCTGGCGGGCGGCTGGCCCCAAGTCGAGATCCTCTGCGTGGACAACTGCTCCACCGATGATGGCGCGGAGGTGGTGCAGGCCTGGGCGGCGCGCGACCCGCGGGTCCGCCTGCTGGTGAACGACCGCAACGTCATCGCCCGCGCCCTCAACCTGGGCGTGCGCCACGCCACGGGCCGCTACGTGGCCCAGCTGGACTCCGACGACGAGTATATGCCGCGCACCCTGGCCGCCGCCGTGGGGGGCCTGGAGGCCAACCCGACCTGGGGCCTGGCCATCTCCTACTACGAGTTGATCACGGAGGAAGGCGAGCCGATCCCTGAGCTGGGGATCATCAAGCATCTCGAGTACGATCCCAACAACCACCTGCGGGTGGATGGCGCCGGCGCCGTGCGCGTCTGGCACCGCGCCGTGATCGAGGAGATGGGCGGCTTCGACGAGGAGCGCTACGGCGACTTCGCCGAGGACTACGACCTGGTGGCCCGCGTGGTGGAAAAGTACGAGGCGGGCAAGCTCCACGAGGTGCTTTACCGCTATCGTCGACACCCGGACAACACCGACGTCAAGCGCAGCGCGGACATGAAGATCGGCAACAAGACGCGCATCCGGCACGAGGCGATCGTCCGACGGCGGGTGCTGAACCGCCGACTGCGGGCGGAGGGCCGCGTCTGATGCGCCATTGGTGGTGGCTGCTGCCGGGCCTGTTGATGGCGGCGGGAGGGCGCCTGGACCACCCATCCTCGCCCCAGGCCGCCGCCATGGCCGCCGCGCCCCTGCCGGCGCTGCCCGACTCCCTGGTGCAATGGTTGGACCGCCAGGGCGGCCAGGCCCTGCTGGTCCAACTGGCCATCCTGGATCTGGCCGACACGACGGGGGCCCTGCTCTACGGCCGCCAGGCGGAGCAGCGGCAGACGCCGGCCTCGCTCATCAAGCTCTGCACCGCCGCCCTCGCCTATGAGTTGCAGGGGCCGCGCCATCGCCTGCTCACCCGCGCCGGCTATGATCCGGCCGCCCTCGTCGTGAACCCGCACACGGGACGCCGGCGGGCCGGGGCCCTTTACGTGCAACCGGCCGGGGACCCGACCTTGAAGCGCCGGGATCTTGTCCGCCTCTTCCAACACGTGTGGCAGGACGGAGTGGATGAGGTGGGCGAGCTGCGCATCATGCCCAACTCCTTTGATCCGCTTCGTCTGGGTCCCGGCTGGATGTGGGACGACGGCAGCGACCCCTTCACAGCGCGGCCCAGCCTGCTCACGGTGCAGGGCAACAGCCTGGTCGCCGAGCCCGGTCCGGTGGCCTGGGATATCCCCGGCTCCGCCTTGCTGGACTTGCGCCAGGAGCCGGCCGCCCGGAACGTCCCGGCCAGCCTGGAACGGGATTGGCCCGCCGCCCGCGACCGCTTCGTCTTCCTGTCACCCCTGCTCCCGGCCGATCTCAAGCCTCGTTCGGGCCGCTGGTGGGTGCGGCCTCCCGAGCCGGCCTGCAACGTGGAGTACCCGGATTCCCTCTTCCGCTCCGTCTGCCACGAGGCGGCCCAGGAGGTCTTCGGGACCACCCGCCCGCCCCGTCTGAACTGGACCGGCGCCCTCCCCCGTGGCATGGCCTGGTTCCGCCATGCCGGTCCCCCCCTTGTCCAGGTGCTGGACAGCATGCTGACGGAGAGCTGGAACCTGGGCGCCGAGTGCCTCTTCCAGGGCGTGGCGGCCGAGCGACCACAGCCGGGCAAGGGAGGCTGGGAGCGGGCGGCGCTCCTGGCCCAGGAGGTGATGAGGGACAGCCTGGGCGTGACCGATTGGCTGCGTCAGGTGGACGGCTCCGGCCTCTCCCGCTACAATGCCGTGGCCCCCCGGCAGTTCGTGCAGCTTCTGGCCGGCATGGAGCGGCGCCATCCGGGACAATTGGCGGCCCTGCTTCCCCGGCCGGGGGAGGGCACCATGCGCGTCTCGCCGCCGCTGCTGCCGGCAGGGGTGGACCTGGCCGCCAAGACGGGCACGCTGCGCGGCGTAAGCAGTCTGGCGGGCTACCTGGGGACGGGCGGCCCGCCCCGCGTCGCCTTCTGCCTGATCATCACGGGCCAGCAGTCAGCCGCACAGGCCCTGCGCGTCCGCAATGAGATCCTGGTCCGCCTGGCCGCCTGGCTGGCCTCCAACCCCAACTGAGGATCCGACATGGTGCGAACATGGATGCTGCTCGTCCTGGCCGTGCTCGCCGGCCTCCTGGCGTGCTGCGTCACGATCAGCTCCGCCCGCGTGCGTCCGGGCATCGAGGTGTTGCTGGAGGATTCCCTCGCTTGCGTCATGGGGCGTCGTCTGGGCCTGGTGACCAACCAGACCGGCATCGATGGGGAGGGCCGCTCCACCATCCGCCGCCTTCATGAGCGGCGCGATCTCCGTCTCCTGCGCCTCTTTTCCCCCGAACACGGGCTGGACGGCAGCCGGCCGGCCGGCGAGACGGTGCGTGACGAGATCCACGGCCCGACCGGTCTGCCCGTAAGCAGCCTCTATCAAGGCAGCCGGGCGGTGGAGCCCACCCTCCTGGCCGGGCTGGACGTGGTCTTGTTCGATATCCAGGACATCGGCCTGCGTCCCTACACCTACACGTCCACCTTGGCCGAGGTGATGAAGGGGGCCCGCCGGGCGGATGTCGAGGTGATCGTGCTTGACCGTCCCAATCCGCTGGGAGGCTGGCGCGTGGCCGGCCTGACCCTGGATCCGGCCTTTGCCAGCTTCATCGGGCCCTACCCCGTTCCCTATCTGCCCGGCATGACGGTGGGCGAACTGGCCCGCCTCTTCAACGAGGCTTTCGGCATCGGCTGCCGACTCAAGGTCATTCCCATGAGCGGCTGGTCCCGCGCCATGACCTTTGTGGACACGGGTCTGCCCTGGGTGCCCACCTCGCCCAACGTGCCCACCTGGGACACGCCCCTCGCCATGAGCATCACCGGTCCCCTGGGTGAGTTGGGGGCCGTCTCCATTGGCATCGGCACGGCCTCCCCCTTTTGGGTGGCAGGGAGCGACCAACTGGACGGCAACCACCTGGCGGAGCGCTTCAATGATGCGCAGTTGCCCGGCCTGCGGGCCCAGCCCTGGACCTGGACACCCAGCAGTGGAAGCTGGAACGGCAGAACATGCCGGGGCATCCGCCTCCTGGTCACGGATTGGTCCGTGGTCGATCCAGGCGGGGCCCAATTGGCCTTGCTGGAAATTCTGAGCCAGGAGCTGGACTCCCTGGCCTCCCGCGGGTCGGTCAACCAGCGCCGCATGTTCGACAAGGCGATGGGCACCGATCAGGTCCGCCTGGCGCTGGAGGGCGGCGGGGGAATGGAGTTGCTGCGCCGCAAGCTGGGGCTGGATGACAAGGCGTGGCGCGACTTGCGGCGCCCATACTTGCTGTATCCCGACTAGCACGGCCGCCAGCCTGCACGGGCGGCAACAAGGTCGATCAGCGCCTCGGATCCGCCTCAGCGACATGGATCCGCGCCATCACAGCTCCGTCATGGAACAATTCACGCTGTCAAGCGGTTGTGTGCGGCCACGTGGACACGATGGTCCGCCGAGCATGCGGGCATGGCTGAGGTGTCCAGGGAAATTTCCGAACCGCGTTGCCCGAACAAAAGGGGAACGCTACCTTAGTCATTCTGGGGAAAAATCGCAATGAAAACCGAACACTTGAAGCTGATCAAAACTAGCATTCTCACCGGCATCCTGGCAACGGTTCTGCTGATTCTCGGCGTAATTTTTGCATCGGGAAGAGGCTGGTCCTCGTCGGGCCTGGCCGGCCTGTGGCGTTCCACCCCGAGCTACCCGGCCCAACACGGGCTGATCATGCCGGCCTCGCTGCCCCTGACGGTGGACGAGCGCGGCAGTTCACCCTTCGTGGCCGTGGCCGATCGTTTGCTGCCTTCGGTTGTCCACATCAAAGTGACGACCGCCCGACGCGGTGGCGGCGAGGGCTGGTTCGGCTTCGGTCCGGAATGGTTCGGCATGCCCAACGACCGCTTCCATCAAGATCTGCCGGAGGAGCGCAGCAGCTCGGGCACAGGCTTCATCATCGACGAGGACGGGTACATCCTGACCAACAACCATGTCATCGAGAACGCCAGCGAGCTGACCGTGGTCCTCTCCAACAAGAAGGAAGTGAGCGGCAAGGTGATCGGCTCCGATCCGGAGACGGACGTGGCCGTCGTCAAGATCGACGCCCGCCATGCCGCCGGGCGCGCCGCGCCGTTGGGGGACTCGGACGCCATCCGTATCGGGGACTGGGCCATCGCCATCGGCAATCCCTATGGCCTGGAGCAGTCGGTGACGGTGGGCGTGATCAGCGCCACGGGCCGCGCCAACCTCAATATCTCGGGTGGCGGACCCGTCTTCCAAAACTTCCTGCAGACGGACGCCTCCATCAACTTCGGCAACTCGGGCGGGCCCCTGGTCAACATCCATGGCCAGGTGATGGCCATCAACACGGCCATCAACACGCGCGCCCAGGGCATCGGTTTCGCCATTCCCATCAATATGGCGCGCAAGGTCTATCTGGACCTGCGGGATCACGGCGCCGTGGTGCGCGGCTACCTGGGCATGGTTCCCCGCGAGTTGACCGCCGAGTTGAAGAAAGCCCTCCGGCTGGACGAGGACACCCAGGGCATTTTCGTGGACTCCGTGCAGGACGATGGTCCCGCGGCCGCGGGCGATCTGGCGGCGGGTGACGTCGTCCTCGACTGGAACGGCAAAACGGTGGTCAATGTCAGCGATTTCCGCATGCAGGTCGCCCAGACTTCGCCCGGCCAGAAGGTGAAGGCCCGGATTTTGCGGGACGGCAAGGAGCGCAGCCTGACCTTCGTCCTGGCCGACCGGGCCGCCGCCCTCAAGGAGGAACGGCCGGCCACTCCCCCAAGTCCCGTGGCGGAACCGGACAGGTTGGGGCTGGACGTGGCGGAAGCGGATGACAATCAAATCCGTCGCTACAACCTGGACGAGACCCTGGTCCGCCAGAACCGGGGCGTGGTGATCACGGCCATCCGGCGTGATTCTCCGGCCCGGCGCCAGCTGCGGGTGGGCGATGTGATCACCCGCCTGGATCGGACCCCCATCCGCACGGTCAAAGACTTTGTCAGTGCGGAAAAGGAACTGACCAAGAAGCAAGCGGCGATTCTCGTGCACATCATCCGCGGGAACCGCAAAACGATCGAGGCGATCGACCTCGGGGAATAACGGAGTTTGCCGTGCGAGCGAACCAGACCTTGGAGCGATACCTCCAGGAGATCGGCGAGGTGGAGCTGCTCACCGCGGACCAGGAGATCGAGCTGGCCAAGCGGATCAAGAAGGGCGACCAGACCGCGCTTGAGACGCTGACCAAGGCCAACCTGCGCTTTGTCGTGTCCGTGGCCAAGCAGTACCAGAACCAGGGTCTGGACCTGTGCGACTTGATCAACGAGGGCAATCTGGGCCTGATCAAGGCGGCCAAGCGCTTCGACGAGACCCGCGGCTTCAAGTTCATCTCCTATGCGGTGTGGTGGATCCGCCAGTCCATCCTGCAGGCCCTGGCCGAGCAGAGTCGCGTGGTGCGCCTGCCCCTCAACCGGGTGGGGGCCCTCAACAAGATCGGCAAGACCTACAACCATCTGGAACAGCAGATGGAGCGCGAGCCGACGCCTGACGAGATCGCCCACGAGCTGGAGATGTCGGCCTTCGAGGTGACCGACACCATGAAGCGCTCCGGTCGCCATCTCTCCATGGACGCGCCCTTCAACATGGGGGAGGAGAACCGCCTGCTGGACATCCTGCACAACGAGTCCCAGCCGGCGCCCGACTCCAACCTGATGGGCGAATCCCTCCGCACGGAGGTGCAGCGCGCCCTGGCCACCCTCTCGGATCGCGAGGCGGAAGTGGTGCGGCTTTACTTCGGCCTGCACCGCGAGCACCCCATGACCCTGGAGGAGATCGGGGAGAAGTTCAGCCTGACCCGGGAGCGTGTGCGGCAGATCAAGGAGAAGGCCCTGCGCCGGCTGCGGCACGCCAGCCGCAGCAAGAACTTGAAGGCCTATCTCGGGTAGAGGATGATTCGCATGAGGCACGCCCGTCCTCCTGTCTCGGCGGGGGGACGGGTTCACGTCAGGGGAGACATGATCCAATCCATGACCGGCTTCGGCCGGGCGGCCGTCAACGGGACCGGCTATCTGGTCCAGGCCGAGTTGTCCAGCCTGAACAACCGCTACCTGGAAGTCGGGCTCAAGCTGCCGCGGACCCTGCTGTCCTATCAGCATCCGCTCCGCGAACTGCTCAAGCAGGCGATCAGCCGCGGCAAGCTCAGTCTCTACATGAGCGTGACACGCACGGCGGCGGCCCAGATCCGGGTCGAGGTGGACGAGGGGCTGGCCCGCGCCTACCGCGACGCCGCCCGCCAATTGTCCGAGCGCCTGCAAGTGCCGGACAACCTGGGCAGCCGCGAGCTGCTGGGGCTGGACGGCGTCCTGGCTTCCAACGAGGGATCGGGGGAGAACGAGGAGCTGTGGGCGGTGGCCCGCGAGGCCTTGGCCCAGTCCCTGGCGGCTTTCCAGGAGACGCGCCGCCGGGAGGGGGCCGCCCTCCACGAGGATTTCATCCAGCGCCTGGCGCGCATCGAGGCGTTGTTCGCCGGCGTGGCGCAGGCCTGGGAGCGGAACCGGCCTGAGATCCGCCGCCAGTTGCAGGAACGGCTGGCCCGCCTGCTGGAGGGTTCCGAGCTTCGCCCCGAGCGCTTTGAGATGGAAGTCGCCCTCATGCTGGACAAGCAGGACATCTCGGAGGAGATCACGCGCTTCCGCAGCCATGTGGACCTGTTCCGCCAGACCTTGGCCAGCGGGCAGCCGGCCGGCTCCAAATTGGGCTTCATTCTGCAGGAGCTGGTGCGCGAGGCCAACACGGTCAGCTCCAAATCGCCGGACACGACGATCACCCACTTGGTCGTGCAGATCAAGGAAGAGGTGGAGCGCATCCGCGAGCAGGTGCAGAACGTCGAGTGATGAGTCAACCCGGGATGAACAGGAAGCCGGCTGGCGCCGGACGGGAGACGGGCGGCCTTGTGGTCGTGGCGGGGCCTTCCGGCGCGGGCAAGAGCACTCTGCTCAAGCGCCTGCTGAAGGAACATCCCGTCTTCGCTTTCGCCGTTTCCTGCACCACCCGCCCCCCCCGGCCGGGCGAGGTGGAGGGGCGGGAGTATTACTTCCTGGACGAGGCTGAATTCACGCGGCGGGTGGAGAGGGGCGACTTCGCCGAGTGGGAGGCCCTCCACGCCCATCGATACGGCACCATGAAGGAGGAGATCGAGCGTCTGCGCCAGGCCGGCCGGCACGTCCTTTTCGACGTGGATGTGAAGGGGGCGCTCACCCTCAAGCATCTCTATCCCGAGGCCCTGCTCGTTTTCATCGCCCCGCCCTCCCTGGCCGCCCTGGAGGAGCGCCTCCGCCTGCGGCGCAGCGAGAGCGAGGAGCAGATCCGCATTCGCCTGCAGCGCAGCCGCGAGGAGCTGGCGCTGGCCTCGCGCTTCGACCGCCTGGTGGTCAACGATGATTTGGAGACAAGCTATCATGCCCTGCGCGGCTGCCTGGAGGCCTTCCTGCCGGCCGCGAACAACCTGGAGGAACGGCATGCGCATCATGCATGACACGACCAAGGAAGACCTGGAGCAGCGCAACCAGAACGTCTACGAGGCCATCCTCGTGATGGGCCTGCGCGCGCGCCAGGTGAACGAACACCAGAAGTCCATCCTCTCCCGCATCCACGAGGAGTATCAGGCCACGCTCAACCTGAGCGAGGACGCTCCTGAGGAACCGGAGGAGATCGAGCTGCCCGCCTTCACCAAGCCCACCGTTCAGGCCATGCGGGAGATGCTGGATGGCAAAACCGCTTTCGATTACCTGGACCCGGTCGATGGAGAGAGCCGCTAGCCGCAAGGTCCTGCTGGGCGTCACCGGCGGGATCGCGGCCTACAAGTCCTGCCTGCTGCTGAGGCGGCTGGTGGACGCTGGTTGCGATGTGCGGGTGGTGATGACCCGTCATGCGGCCCAGTTCGTGGGCCCGTTGACCTTCTCCACCCTGTCGGGACACCCGGTGGCGGCGGACCCCTTCGCCGAGTACCGGGTCGACGGCGCCGAGCACATCGACCTGTCGGCCTGGGCCGACCATGTGGTGGTGGCCCCGGCCACGGCCAACATCCTGGCCAAGGCCGCCGCCGGCATCGCCGACGACTTCCTTTCCACCCTGCTCTGCGCCTTCGACCGGCCCATCCTCTTCGCGCCGGCCATGAACCACCGCATGTGGGACAATCCGGCCATCCGCCGGGCCTGCGCCCAATTGGAGGCGGACGGGCACCAGCTGGTGCCGCCCGGATCCGGCTGGCTGGCCTGCGGAGAGACCGGCGCCGGCCGCATGGCCGAGCCGGAGACGATTCTTGAATGGCTGGATTGGCTCGCCCTCCGCAGCGGGGAGCTGAGCGGTCGGCGCGTGCTGGTCAGCGCCGGCCCGACGGTGGAGGAGATCGACGAGGTGCGCGTCCTCAGCAACCGCTCCAGCGGCAGGATGGGCTTCGCCCTGGCGCGGATGGCCCAGCGCATGGGCGCCGAGGTGAGCCTGGTGGCCGGGCCGGTCCCCTGGCCCACGCCGCTGGGCGTCTGCCGCACCGACGTGCGCAGCGCCGCCGCCATGGCCGAGGCCATGAAGGAGCTGTCCGCCACGGCGGATCTGGTGGTGATGTGCGCGGCGGTGGCCGACTACCGGCCGGAATCGCATCCGGGCAAGCGCAAGAAGGACGGAGCCGCCTGGGAACTTGTTCTCCATCCCACCGAGGACATCCTCGCCTCGCTGGCCGGGCTGCCCGGCCGCCAAGGGCGCGTCCATGTGGGCTTCGCCCTGGAGGTGGAGGAGGATTCCGCCCAGGCCCGCGCCCTGGCCCTGGACAAGCTGCGCCGCAAGGATCTGGACCTCATCTGCCTGAACAATCCCCGGCGTCCCGGCTCCGCCTTCGGCTCCACCACCAATGAGGTGACGATCCTGGCGCGGGACGGCACCTGCGCCGAGCTGCCCTTGCTGGACAAACTTGACGCCGCGCGGGAGATCCTGCTCCAGGCCGCCCGCCTTCTGCCGGCCCGGCCATGAGCGGGCGCGTCAAGGACCGCCTGTTGGAGCTGCTGGAGGAGCAGGCCCCCTTCGGACCCCTGCCTCTGCCGCCCGGGGTGGACCCGCGTCTCTTCCGCCACGCCGGCCTGCTGGCCATGGCGCGCGCCAAGGCGGCCCCATCAGTGGTCGGCCAGCCGGAATCCGCGCCCCTGTCCCTGGCACGACCCGCCGCCACGGCGTCCGGCCCCTCGCCCGCGCCACCCCCGCCACCGGTCCCGGCCGTCTTCCTGCCAAGCTGGAAGAGCCTGGAGGAGGTGCGCCTGGCCGCCACCGTCTGCCGGCGCTGCGAGCTGGGCAAGAGCCGCACATGCAGTGTGTTCGGCGTGGGTTCGCCCACGGCCGATCTTGTCATCGTGGGCGAGGCGCCCGGGGAGCAGGAGGATTTGAGAGGCGAGCCCTTTGTCGGCGCGGCCGGGCAGCTGCTGGACAAGATGCTGGCGGCCATCGGCTTCGCCCGTCAGGATGTCTACATCTGCAACACGCTGAAATGCCGGCCGCCGATCAACCGGGATCCCCTGCCCGGGGAACTGGCAGCCTGCCGCACCTTGCTCGACCACCAGTTGCACTTCCTGCAACCGAAGCTCATGCTCGCCCTGGGTCGGGTGGCCGCCCGGGCCCTGTTGGGCGGCGAGGCGACCCTGGCCGCCATGCGCGGCCGCGAGCATGTCTTCAACGGCCGGCCCCTGCGCGCCAGCTACCATCCGGCCGCCCTGCTGCGCAACCAGCAGTGGAAACGTCCGGCCTGGGAAGACTTGCAGGCCTTGCAGCGCCGCTACGCGGAGCTGGGGGGGCGTCCCGGCACCCTGACTCCCTCCGCCTGAGCCGCTGCGCTCCGCCACTTACTCCAGCACGGCATCCATCGTGATCTCGGCCTTGAGCAGGCGCGAGACGGGACATCCGTTCCTGGCGTTGGCCGCCGCGGTGTGGAAGGCCTCCGCGCTGGCCCCGGGCACCGTGGCGCGCACGACCAGGTGGACCCGCGTGATGGTGAAGCCGGCCTCCAGGCGTTCCAGCGTCAATTCGGCGCTGGTGCGGATGTGGTCCGCGCTCAGGCCGGCGCTGGCCAGCTGGCCGGATAGCGCCATGGAGAAACAACCGGCGTGGGCCGCGGCGATGAGTTCCTCCGGATTGGTGCCGGGGCCGTCCTCGAAACGGCTGTGGAAGGAGTAAGGCGTCTGGTCCAGGGCACCGCCCGCCGCCGAGACCGTGCCCTTGCCCGTCTTGAGATCGCCCTGCCAATGGGCCGAGGCGCGTCGAATCATGGCTTCCTCCACTTGCTGTGTCCATGGATCAGGGCCGGAACGACGGCCTTCCCCAATGAGGGATAGTGCCGGCGCACCTGCACCCGGGCGCATCTGGCAGTCGATCCGGGGCCATCGGCCGATCCATCCGGCCACTGTGGGGCCTTGCCGGGGGAGACTTCTTCAGGTAGCGAACAGTTCATGTTGTTAACTTCTTGACTGTCGGAGGCGGCTGCGCTACCTTCATCCCGAACCGGTTCGGCAGACTGTCGGGCCGCGCACCTCGATATGAAGGGTTCGCCGCTGCGGCGGCAGGAAAGGCAAGCCGGTGATCGACCCCCAACGCATTCGCGTTCCTGCCGCTTGTTCCCCCCTGGAAGGCATCTATCTGCTGGCCCTGCTGCTGCGCGGGCAAAGGGAGCGCTTGTCCAGCCTGGGGCGCCTCCTGGACAGCGTTCAAGCTGCGCCTGTGACGGAGCGGCTCAGGGACGTGGAGGAGCTGCTCTGGCGCCTGCGGGCCATCCTGGCCGGCGCTGATCCCGCTCCCAGCCAAGAGCCTGCGCTGCTGGCCCTGCTGGAGTTGTCCGGCCTGGCCGAGGCGGCTCCGCCCGTCCCGGCGGTGAGGGGCTGGAGCGTCCGGGAGCGGCGGCGGCGCCTGCTGGCGGATCTGGAGCAGGGCCGGATCGCCCTGCTGATTGTGGCGGACCAATGCCGCGCCCTGCCGGCCGCCACCGAGTTCGACGAGGAGTTCATGCTGGTCGGTCTGGCGGCCCGGGAGCAGGGGGAGATCCTGCGGCTCCTGGGCGTCCGGGCCGCCGCATAGGGAGAGGAGCGGGCATGCAATTCGCCTTCGGGGTGGTGCTGGTCTTCATGGTGATGGGCCTGCTCATCGGCGTCGTCGCCCTCGCCCTGTCCTCCTTCATCCGCCCGCACAATCCCACCGAACTCAAGCTTCAGATCTACGAGTGCGGCGAGACGCCGGTGGGCTCGCCCTGGATGCAGTTCAACAACCGCTTCTACACGGTGGCTCTTGTCTTCATCATTTTCGACGTGGAGGTGGTCTTCCTCTTCCCCTGGGCCGTCGTCTTCAAGGAGCTGGGCGCCTTCGCCTTCCTCGAGATGCTGGTCTTCGTGGGCATCCTCGCCGCCGGACTGGTCTACGCCTGGGCGAAGGGGGATCTTGAGTGGGTGCGTAGCCGGCGCTTCCTCAGGGCCGCGGCCGCGGAGAAAGGACGGACGGCGTGAACCTGCCCATCGAACGCCACGAGGACGGCAACATCCTGCTCACCAGCGCCGAGTGGCTGGTCAACGAGGCGATTGCCCGCAGCCTGTGGCCCATGACCTTCGGCCTGGCCTGCTGCGCCATCGAGATGATGGCCGCCGGCGCCGGGCGCTTCGACCTGGCCCGCTTTGGCAGCGAGGTCTTCCGTCCCACCCCCCGCCAGGCGGACTGCATGATCGTGGCGGGCACGGTGACGATGAAAATGGCCAGCCGCGTCAAACTGCTCTACGAGCAGATGGCGGAGCCCAAGTTCGTCATCAGCATGGGCAGCTGCGCCAACTGCGGCGGCCCCTACTGGCAGCACGGCTACCACGTGCTCAAGGGCGTGGACCGCATCATCCCGGTGGACGTCTACATCCCGGGCTGCCCGCCCCGGCCCGAGGCCCTGCTGGAAGGGATGGAGCTGCTGCGCGACATCATTCGGGGCAAGAAACCCCGCCAGGGCGCCGACGCCCGCAATGCCTGAGGAACCCATGGAATTCGCCGAGCTGGTCCGGCAGATCCGGACCGCCCTGCCCGAGGCCGTCCTCGAAGAGCACGCCGACGCCTTCAGCCCCTGGGTGCTGGTGGAGCGGGAGAGCCTGCCCGCCCTCGCCCTGCTCCTGCGGGACGATCCGGCCCTCGCCTGCAACGAGCTGATGTGCCTCTCCGGTGTCCACGCCCCCGGCCCCGAGGGCGACAAGCTGTGGAGCGTGATCCACGTCTTCAGCATGCGGCACCGCCACAAGCTGGGGGTGAAAGTGGTCGTCGACGCCGCCGACCCGGTGCTGCCCAGCGTGGCGGCGGTGTGGCCCACGGCCGACTGGCACGAGCGCGAGGCCTTCGACATGGTGGGTCTCATCTACCGGGGCCACCCCGACCTGCGCCGCATCCTCTGCCCGGACGACTGGGAGGGACATCCCCTGCGCAAGGACTACGTCACCCCCGCCACCTACAACGGCATGCCGCTGGACTAGAGGCCCCTTCATGGAATCACGCGACCTGTTCATCCATGGCAGCCGGGTGCCCGACCACGGCCCCGACGGCGAGCTGATGATCCTCAACATGGGGCCGCAGCATCCCTCCACCCACGGCGTGCTGCGCCTGGAGCTGAAGACGGACGGCGAGGAGGTGGCGGGGATCAGGCCCCACATCGGCTACCTGCACCGCTGCTTCGAGAAGCACTGCGAGAAACTGACCCCGCCCCAGATCCTGCCCTTCACCGACCGCATGGACTACCTGGCCTCCATGAACAACAACCTGGGCTTCGCCATCGCCTGCGAGCGGATGCTGGGCCTGGAGGTGCCGGAGAAGGTCGAGTACATGCGCGTCATCGTGGCCGAGCTGAACCGCATCGCCAGCCACCTGGTGGCGATCGGCACCTTCGGTCTCGACCTGGGCGCCCTCACCCCCTATTTCTATTGCTTCCGCGACCGGGAGATCATCCTCGACTTCTTCGAGGAGATCTGCGGGGCGCGCCTGCTCTACAACTACATCTGGGTGGGAGGCCTCAGCCACGACTTCCCGGAGGGGATGGACGACCGCATCCGGCGCTTCTGCGACGAGTTCGAGCGGCGCATCGACCACGAGCTGAACCCGCTCCTCTCCTTCAACAAGATCTTCCTCAACCGCTCGGCCAAGATCGGCGTCATCACGCCGGAGGAGGCCTGGGCTTGGGGCCTGAGCGGTCCCAGCCTGCGCGGCAGCGGCGTGGACTTCGACCTGCGGCGGGACGACCCCTACTCCATCTACGACCGCTTCCAGTGGAAGGTCTGCGTGGGCGAGGGCCTGATGGGGACGGTGGGCGACTGCTGGGACCGCTACTGGGTGAAGGTGCTCGAGATGAAGGAGTCGCTCTCCATCATCCGGCAGGCGATCGAGCGGCGTCCCCACGAGGGCGACGTGCGGGAGAAGACGCCCAGCCGCGTCAAGCTGCCGGCCGGGGAGATCTACTGCCGCACGGAGACGCCGCGCGGCGAGCTGGGCTATTACATCGTCTCGACGGGCGGCAACCTGCCGGAACGCGTCAAGGTGCGGGCCCCGGCCTTCTGCAACCTCTCCATCATCGACGAGATCTCCCGCGGCGCCCTCATCGGCGACGTGGTGGCGATCCTTGGTTCGCTGGACATCGTGCTGGGCGAGATCGACCGCTAGGAGACACCATGACGGACCTGACGCAGATCTTCTGGTTCTGGGCTCCCGCCAGCGCCGTGCTGATCGCCATCGTGATCACCGCCAACGCGCTGGTCTCGGTCTACCTGGAGCGCAAGGTCTCGGCCTGGATGCAGAACCGCCTCGGTCCCATGGAGAACGGCCCCCAGGGCATCTTCCAGACGGCCATCGACGCCGTCAAGCTCCTCCTCAAAGAGGACATCATCGCCCGCGGCATCGACCGCCCGCTCTTCAAGCTGGCCCCCTACATCGTCTTCGCCGCCAGTTTCGCCGTCTTCGCCGTGGTGCCGCTGGCCCGCGGCATCAGCCCCGCCGACCTGGACGTGGGCGCCTTCTACGTGCTCGCCGTCTCCTCCTTCGTCGTGGCCGGCATCATGATGGCCGGCTGGTCCAGCAACAACAAGTGGTCGCTCTACGGCGCCATGCGCGGCGTGGCCCAGGCCGTCAGCTACGAGATCCCCCTCTCCCTGGCCGTGCTGGCTGTCGTGATGGCGGCCGGCTCCATGTCCCTGCAGACCATCTGCGCGGCCCAGGAGGGGGGCTTCTGGAACTGGAACGGGCTGGCCCTTCACCGCAATCCCTTCCTCGTGGCCGGCTTCCTTGTCTACTTCGTGGCCAGCCTGGCGGAGGTGAACCGCACGCCCTTCGACCTGCCCGAGGCCGAGAGCGAGCTGGTGGGCGGCTACCACACCGAGTATTCGGGGATGCGTTTCGCCCTCTTCTTCCTGGCGGAGTACGCCAACATGCTGGCGGTGGGCGTGCTGGCCACCGTCCTCTTCCTGGGCGGCTGGCAGCCGGCCCTGCCCTTCCTCGACTTCATCCCCGGGCCGCTCTGGCTCTTCGGCAAGGCCTATCTCTTCGTGCTGTTGCAGATCTGGATCCGCATGACGCTGCCCCGCCTGCGCGTGGACCAGCTCATGCACGTCTGCTGGAAGGTCCTGGTGCCGGCGGCCTTGTGCATCCTGGTGCTGGGCGCCTTGTGGGAACTGGTGATTGCTTAGCGGCCGCCCGGCGGCCCGGAAAGGCGTGTGACATGGGATACTTCGGCGACATCGCGGAGAGCCTGCTGACGGCGGTCAAGGGCATGGGCGTGACCATCACCCGCGTGGTGGAGAAGCCCAACACCGTGCAGTGGCCGCACCAGCCGGCCACCACCAAGCCGCGCACGCGCTCCGAGCTTTTCAACAACATCGACGACTGCATCGGCTGCCTGAACTGCGCCAAGGCCTGCCCCGTGGACTGCATCGAGATCGAGACGGTGAAGAGCACCAAGGCGGTGGATCTGGGGCGGACCTCCAACGGCAAGAAGAAGACCCTGCACCTGGCCAGGTTCGACATCGACATGGCCAAGTGCTGCTACTGCGGGCTCTGTGTGGATGTCTGCCCCACGGAGTGCCTCATCATGACGGAGAAGTTCGACTACAGCTGCGCCGAGGTGACGGGCCTGCACTACTCCTTCGCCCGCATGGACGAGGGGGAGATCCGCCAGGCCCGCGAGGCGCTTGAGGAGGAGAAGCGCCAGGCCGCCCAGGCCGCCGCCGCGGCGGCGGAAGCCAAGGCACGGGCGGAGGCGGAGGCGAAGGCGGCGCCGGAGGCCCCGCCGGCGCCGGAGGCGGGCGGCAGCGAAGGCCCCGCGGCCTGAACCGGGAGGACGGATGGATCTTAAAATCCTGCTGGAGCTGATGTTCGGGCTGTTGACGGTGGCCTCGGCGGCCTGGGTGGCCTTCTCGCCCAAGCTGCTGCACGCCGGCTTCAGCCTGCTCTTCACCTTCTTCGGCGTGGCCGGCCTCTATGTCATGCTGGGGGCGGATTTCCTGGCCGCCACCCAGGTGCTGGTCTACATCGGCGGCGTGCTCGTGCTGCTTCTCTTCGGCATCCTGCTCACCACCGCCCTGCCCACGGCCGAGCTGACCGGCCGCGCGGCGCGGCGCGGCAAGGGGCTGGCCCTGGGCGCCCTGCTCCTCGTTTTACTGCTGGCGGCCATCTTCCGGGCCAACTGGCCCCTCTCCTATCCGCCGCTGCCGGAGACCACCGCCGCCCAGATCGGGCGGGGCTTCATGACCAGCTGGCTGCTGCCCTTCGAAGTGGCCTCCATCCTGCTGCTGGGAGCCATGCTGGGCGCCCTGCACCTGGCCCGCCGGGGAGGGGAGGAGCGATGAGCCTGCATTTCTACTTGGCCATCGGCGCCATCCTCTTCGTCCTGGGGATCGTCTGCATGGTGACGCGGCGCAACGCCATCGCCCTGCTCATGGGCGTGGAGCTGGTCCTCAACAGCGCCAACCTCAACTTCGTGGCCTTCTCCCGCTTCACCCAGGCGAAACCGATCGAGGGCCAGGTGATGAGCATCTTCGTCATCATCCTGGCCGCCGCCGAGGCCGTCGTGGCCCTGGCCATCGTCATGAACCTTTACCGCCAGCAGCGCAGCATCCAGGTGGATGAGGCGCACGAACTGCAGGGCTGAGCCATGACCCCGATCACCATCGCCCTCCTCGTCCTGCTGCTGCCCCTGGCCGCCTTCGCCATCCAGGTCTTCGGCGGCAGCCGCCTGCCGCGGCAGGGCTGGTACGTGCCCACCGCCGCCATCCTGGCCTCGCTCGGCCTCTCGCTCTGGCTCTTCCTGGGCCACATGCTGCCCGCGGGCGACCCGTCCTGGAGCCACACGCTGCAGTGGGACTTCATCCGCGTGAAGGACTTCTCCCTGCCGCTGGGCATCCGCCTGGACAACATCGCCGTGATCATGCTCATCGTCGTCACGGTGGTGAGCGGCCTCGTGCACATCTTCAGCACGGGCTACATGGAGGACGACCCGCGCAAGGGCCGCTTCTTCGGCTACCTGGGCCTCTTCAGCTTCTCCATGCTCTGGCTGGTGCTCAGCGACAACCTGGCCGGCATCTTCATGGGCTGGGAGCTGGTCGGCCTTTCCAGCTACCTGCTCATCGGCTTCTGGTTCGAGCGCAAGGGACCGCCCGAGGCCGGCATGAAGGCCTTCGTCGTCAACCGGGTGGGCGACCTGGGTTTCCTCTTCGCGCTGATGGTCATCATGTGGCAGTTCGGCACCTTCAACCTGGCCGAGCTGGAGGCCATCGTGGCCGGTTTCGGCGAGCACGGCCTGCCCGCCGACCTCTCCCTCTGGATGACCCTGGCCGGGATCGGCCTCTTCTGCGGCGCCGTGGGCAAGAGCGCCCAGTTCCCGCTCCACGTCTGGCTGCCCGACGCGATGGAGGGCCCCACCCCGGTCAGCGCGCTGATCCACGCCGCCACCATGGTGGCGGCCGGCGTCTACCTGCTGGTGCGCGTCTTCTTCCTGCTCACCTTCGACGCCAGCCTGGTGGTGGCCTACGTGGGCGGCTTCACGGCGCTCATGAGCGCCACCATCGCCCTCACCCAGTGGGACATCAAGCGCGTGCTGGCCTACTCCACCATCAGCCAGCTGGGCTACATGGTGATGGCCGTGGGCGTGGGAGCCTACAGCGCCGGCTTCCTCCACCTGATGACGCACGCCTTCTTCAAGGCCTGCCTCTTCCTCGGCTCCGGCTCCATCATCCACGCCATGCACCATGTCTACCACCAGGTGCACGACCATCAGCGGGACCCGCAGGACATGCGCAACATGGGCGGCCTCAAAGGCAGGCTGCCCATCACCTACGGGACTTTCCTGCTCGCCACCCTCGCCCTGGCCGGCGTGCCGCTAACCAGCGGCTTCATCAGCAAGGACGCCATCCTGGCGGGCAGCCTCGCCTTCGCCATGGAGCATCCCGCCCACTGGCCCCTGGCCGTCTTCGGCTTCGCCGCAGCCCTGCTCACCGCTTTCTACATGTTCCGCCTCGTCTTCCTCACCTTCCACGGCGAACATCAGGGCCGGCCCGGCGAACTGGAGCGCTTCCACGAGAACAAGCTGAACATCACAGGACCCCTCGTCGTGCTCTCCGTGCTGTCGCTCTTCTTCTTCTACTCGCCCAACCCCACCGACGCGGGGCGCGGCTGGTTCTTCCGCCTGGTGCCCGAGCCGGCGCAGCCCATCCTCGCGCCGATCCCGGCCGCGGCCCAGGCCGCCGAGACCTGGCAGGCGACGCGCCGCCTGGAGGCCGGGCTGGCCCTGGAGCAGGCGCGCGCCGACAGTCTGGCCATCGCCGCGCTGCTGCTGCCGGACAGCCTGATGGTCGGCGAGGCGCTGCCTGGACCCGTGGCGGCGGGTCCGGCTGTCCAAGAAGCGGCGGTCGATGAAGCCGTGCCGCCTGAAGCCCCCGCTGTCGCGGCCAGCGAGCCGGCCACCGCCGGGCACGGCCTGGCCGGCCACGCGGAGCACGAGGCCCATCTGGCCCACATCGAGCACACGGCCCACGTGCGGGCCATGATCATCAGCGTGCTGATCGTGGCCTTCTCCATCACGGCCGCCTGGCTGACCTACCTCAAGCGGCGCATCTCGGCGGAGCGGGTGGCGGCGGCCCTCCCCGGCACGCACCGATTCCTCTTCAACAAGTGGTACTTCGACGAACTCTACGACGCCACCGTCATCGTCCTCACCCTCTGGCTGGCCCAGGTCTGCGCCTGGTTCGACCGGGTGGTGATCGACGGCCTGGTGGACGGCACGGCCGCCGTGACGGAGCTGAAAAGCCGCCTGGTGCGCCGCTTCGACGACTCGGTGGTGGACGGCGCCGTGAACGGCGCCGGCTGGATGACGCGCAGCGCCGGCGCCGGCTTGCGCCTGATGCAAGGCGGCGACATCCAGGGCTACCTGGTCAAGGCCCTGGTCGGCGTGGTGCTGGTCTTGATCTGGCAGGTCTTGTAGCATGCGGCGGAGCGTGGTTCCGGCGCCAAGAGGAGAGCGATGATGGAACAGTGGGTCCTGACGCTGATGACCTTCGTGCCGCTGCTGGGTGCGGCCGTCATCACCTTCCTGCCCAAGGATCGGCACGACCTGATCCGCTGGACGGCCGCGGCCTTCGCCCTGGTGCCGCTGGTGCTGGCGGGGTGGATCTGGCAGACCTTCGACCGCGGCGCGGTGGGGGTGGACAACCTGGCCGGCTTCCAGTACGTGGTGCGCCTGGACTGGATCCCCGGCTACAACATCCAATACTTCATGGGCGTGGACGGCCTCTCGGCGCCCATGGTCCTGCTCACGGCGCTGCTCTCCTTCCTCTGCATCTTCGCCTCGTGGGGGATCACCAAGCAGGTGAAGGGCTACTTCGCCCTCTTCCTCCTGCTGGAGACGGGGATGATGGGCACCTTCGTCAGCCTGGATTTCATCCTCTTCTACGTCTTCTGGGAAGTCATGCTGCTGCCCATGTACTTCCTCATCGGCATCTGGGGGGGGCCGCGGCGCGAGTACGCCGCCATCAAGTTCTTCCTCTACACCCTGGCCGGCTCCGTCCTGATGCTGGTGGGCATCCTGGCCCTCTACTTCCAGGGCGGCCACACCTTCGACCTCCTGCAGCTGATGGCCCAGGCGCGGGACTTCGCCAACCCGGCCCTCACCATTTTCGGCCTGAACTTCGCCAAGGTGATCTTCGTCGCCTTCTTCATCGGCTTCGCCATCAAGGTGCCGGTCTGGCCCTTCCACACCTGGCTGCCCGACGCCCACGTGGAGGCCCCCACCGCCGTCTCCGTCATCCTGGCCGGCGTGCTGCTCAAGATGGGCACCTACGGCCTCATGCGGATCAGCCTGCCCATCTTCCCCGGCGCCATGCAGCACTTCGCCCTGGCCATCGGCATCCTGGGCGTGGTCAACATCCTCTACGGCGCCTTCTGCGCCATGGCGCAGGACGACCTCAAGAAGCTGGTGGCCTACAGCTCCGTCTCCCACATGGGCTTCGTCATGCTGGGCCTGGCCGCCCTGACCCACCAGGGCATGACGGGCGCCGCCCTGCAGATGTTCAACCACGGCACGATCACGGCCATGATGTTCCTCCTGGTGGGCGTCATCTACGATCGCGCCCACCATCGCCAGATCACCGGCTTCGGCGGCATCGGCGTCGTCATGCCCATCTACACGGGCGTGGCCATGTTCGCCTTCTTCGCCTCCATGGGCCTGCCCGGGCTCTCGGGCTTCATCTCGGAGCTGATGGTCTTCCTGGGCGCCTTCCAGACCTGGAAGCTGCTCACCGTCCTGGCCGCCCTCGGCATCATCCTCACCGCCGGCTACCTGTTGTGGATGATCAAGCGGGTCTTCCTGGGAGCCTTGAACGAGAAGTACCGCGACCTGCCGGAGATCAACGGGCGCGAACTCTTCACCCTGGTGCCCATCGGCCTCATCGTGCTCTACCTGGGCATCAACCCCAATCCGGTCATCGACCTGATGGACGACGCCACCGTGCGCCTGGTCGAGCTGGTCACGACCTTCTAAGGAGACGGGCATGGACTTCACCCAGGCCACCGCCCATGCCATCGACAGCCTGGGCGCCTTCATCCCCGAGCTGGCGCTGACGGCTACCTTGCTCCTCGTGCTGCTGGCGGACCTGCTCGTCGGCCGCGGCCGCGCCCTCAGCGGGGACCATCCCGCCGGCCGCCTGCCCGGCCTGGTCGCCGTGGCCGGCCTGCTCGTCTCGGCGGGGGCGGCCTGGTGCCAGCTGGGCCAGGAGCCTCGCCTCATCTTCTTCGACATGCTGGCGGCGGACTCCCTGGCCGCCTTCCTCAAGCTGCTCTTCGCGCTGTCCACCGCCCTCATCGTGCTCGCCTCCTTCCGCCTGCGGCACCAGGGGGAGCTGCTCGTCCTGCTGCTGGCCGCCGTGCTGGGCATGGACCTGCTGGCCGGCAGCCGCAACCTTCTGATGGTGGTGGTCGCCCTCGAAATGGTCTCCATCATGAGCTACGTGCTGGCCGGCTTCGATCGCAACGATCCGCGCAGCGGCGAGGCGGCGCTGAAGTACATGGTCTTCGGCAGCATGGCCTCGGGCGCCCTCGTCTTCGGCGCCAGCTGGCTCTTCGGCCTGACCGGCACGCTGGATCTGCTGGGCATCCAGCAGGCGCTGGCCCACGGCGGGGCCGACGCCCTCACCTTGTTGCTGGCCGCCCTCCTCGTGCTGGCCGGCATCGGCTACAAGATCGCCATGGTGCCCGTCCACTTCTGGTGTCCCGACGTCTACGACGGCGCCCCCACGCCGGTGACCACTTTTTTCAGCGTGGGCCCCAAGGCGGCGGGCATCGTCCTTCTCATCCGTTTCCTCTTCCCCTCGCTCGCGGGCGGCGCGCCGCTGACCGCCACCCTGGCCGGCGGCTTCGACCCGCTCTTCCTGGTGGCCATCCTCGCCGCCTTCACCATGACCCTGGGCAACCTGGCGGCCATCGGCCAGACGCGTGTCAAGCGCCTGCTCGCCTACAGTTCCATCGCCCACGCCGGCTACCTGCTGACGGGCGTGGTGCTGGCCACGCCCGAGGGCCTCTCCGCCGTCATGTTCTACCTCGTCGTCTACCTCTTCATGAACTACGGGGCCTTCCTCCTGGTGGACGCCGTGGGCCAGATGCGGGGCGGCGAGGACCTGGCCGCCTTCGCCGGACTGGGGCGCCGCCACCCGGCCCTGGCCTTCGCCATGACCGTCTTCCTCGTCAGCCTGGTGGGGCTGCCCCCGGTGGCGGGCTTCATCGGCAAGCTGGTCCTCTTCGGCGAGGTGGTGCGCGGCGGCTGGTACTGGCTGGTCACGCTGGCCGTGCTCAACTCGGTTGTGTCGCTTTACTACTATTTCAGCGTGGTCAAGGCGATGTGGTTCGAGGACGGCGCCCAGACGGCTGAACGGGGGCCCCTGCCCGCCCTCCATGCCGGCCTCATCGCCGGGTTGTGTGCCCTGACCCTGTTCTTCGGTGTATACTGGCAACCGCTGGTGGATCTGGCGGACGCCTCTATCGCCCGGTTGATCTGACAACCCTGTCATACGGCGTCGGCGGCTCAGGCGGCTGACGCTTCCACTATAGGAGGATGCGGCTGTGGAATGCCGTGACCTGACCCTGGCGATCGTCGGCTCCGGTGGCGACGGCGTGATCAGCGCCGGCGAGATCATCGTGAAGGCGGCGGCGGCCGAGGGTCTGCATTGTTTCCTGCTCAAGAGCTTCGGACCGCAGATCCGGGGCGGCGAGTCGTCCTGCAAGATCCGTCTGGCGATGGATCCCCTGCTCAGCATCGGCGAGCTGACCCAGATCCTGCTCTGCTACAGTTGGGCGGACTTCAAGCGCTTCCGCGAGGAGATCCGCCTGGCCCCCGACGCCGTGCTCATCTCCGATACCGACGACAAGGCGGGCGAGGATCTGCCCATCAAGATCCTGGGCAGCCAGACCTGGATCAAGTGTCCCCTCAACCGGCTGGCCAGCGTCGGGATCGGCAACGCGCTGACCAAGAACATCGTCTCCCTGGGTGTGCTGGAGGGTTTCTTCCGCTTGCCGGAGAAGGGCATCGCCGGCCAGATCACCAAACGATTCTCCAAGAAGAAGCAGGACCTGATCGACCTAAACCTGGGCGCCATCGCGGTGGGCCGCAAGTGGGCCGAGGACTACCTCGAGCAGTTCCCCCAGGAACTGCCCCACTTCGCGCCCTTCACCCCCAGCGAGGCCAACCTGGTCCTCACGGGCAACGAGGCCTGCTCCATGGGCGCCCTCTGGAGCGGCGTCAAGTTTTTCGCCGGCTATCCCATCACGCCGGCCTCGGACATCATGGAATGGCTGGAGCGCCGCCTGCCCCGCTTTGACGGCACCATGATCCAGGCCGAGGATGAGATCGCCTCCGCCGGCATGGCCATCGGCGCCTCCTTCGCCGGCGTCAAGGCGATGACCGCCACCTCAGGCCCCGGCATCGCCCTCATGAGCGAGATGATCGGCCTGGCCAGCATGGCGGAGATTCCGCTGGTGGTGGTCAACGTGCAGCGGGGCGGCCCCTCCACGGGCATCCCCACCAAGACAAGCCAGAGCGACCTCCTGCAGGCCTGCTACTGCACGCACGGCGACGCCCCGCACGTGGTCCTGGCCGCCGTGGATGTGAAGGACTGCGCCTTCATCACGACCCAGGCCTTCTACATCAGCGAGAAGTACCAGATCCCCGTCATCGTGCTGCTCGACCAGTTCGTGGGGCAGCGCATGGAGTCCGTGCCCCGGCGCGACCTGCTGGAGAAGGGGATCGAGGAGGGCTGGATCCGCAAGTGCGACCGGCTGGCCCCGGATCCCGCCGCGCTGGCCGAATCCCGCTACCTGCGCTACCAGCTGACCGAGAACGGCGTCTCGCCCATGAGCTTCCCGGGCATCGAGAACGCCGACTACATCGCCAGCGGCATCGAGCACAACGAACTGGGCTACCCCGTCTCCGACGTGGACATCCACCGCACCATGCACGCCAAGCGCTATCGCAAGCTGGACTTCATCAAGGAAGAAATGCGCTTCATGCGCCACTACGGGGATCCCAAGGCGCGCATCGGCCTGCTCGTCTGGGGCAGCTCCAAGGGACCGGCCCGCCAGGCCATGCTCCAGGCCGAGGAGGAGGGCATCGCCACGCGCATGCTCATCCCCAGCTGTCTGATGCCCCTGCACGGCGAGACGGTGCAGGCCTTCATCGACTCCTGCGACAAGGTGATCGTGTCGGATTCCAGCTACAGCGCGCAGTTCCTCACTTATCTGCGCACCCAGGTCGTCATTCCGACCGACAAGCTGGTGGACCTGCATTACGTGGACGGCATGCCTCTCCCGGTGCGGGAGCTGAAGGCGAAAATCAAGGAGGTGCACCATGAGCTTGCCTGAGAGCGCGGCGCCCAGGCCCGCCCTGGCGCCCAAGGACTACAAACGCGACCTCAAGCCCGTCTGGTGCCCCGGCTGCGGGGATTTCGGCGTGGTCAACGCCCTTTACAAGACCCTGTCCGACCTGGGGCTGGAGCGGCACAACACGGCCCTCGTCTCGGGCATCGGCTGCTCCAGCCGCTTGCCGGGCTACGTGGCGGCCTACGGCTTCAACGCCCTGCACGGCCGCGCCCTCACGCTGGCCACCGGCACCAAACTGGCCAATTCCAAGGTGACCACCATCGTGGCGGGCGGCGACGGCGACGGCTTCGCCATCGGCATGGGCCATTTCCCGCACGCGGCGCGCCGCAACCTGGACATGACCTACATCCTGATGGACAACCGCATCTATGGCCTGACCAAGGGCCAGCTCTCGCCCACCAGCGAGCCGGACATCATCACCAAGACGAGCACGATGGGCAACATCGAGCGTCCCATCGATCCGGTGGCGATGGCGTTGGCCACGGGCGTGACCTTCATCGCCCGCACCGTGTCCACCAACATCAAGCACATGACGGAGATGTTCACGCGGGCCATCCGCCACAGCGGCTTCTCCTTCGTCCAGGTGCTCAGCCCCTGCGTCACCTTCCGCGGCAAGACCCAGTACAAGGACTACCAGGGCGACGGCGTGACCTACCTGGACCAGGTGGGGCACAACCATGAGGACTTCCAGTCCGCCCTGGCCGTGGCCAACAGCGGGGACGCCTATCAGCTGGGGATCATCTGGCACGTCCACACGGAAAGTTTCGGCCTGCGTTACGCCCGCCTGCGGGAGGCGTTCAAGCAGGACAAGAGTCCCGAACTGCTGGACGTCGTCAACGACTTCCTGCCCTGACCCGACCTGGCGCCCCGGACGCGGCCACCGCGTCCGGGGCTTTCGCCCGACACACTGATCCACGGTGGAGGGGAAGCGGGATCCCATGGGCAAGTGCGTGCGCTCCCTCGCCTACCTGGCCCAGCGGCACCTGCTGCGCCGCCCCCGGCTGAGCGCCCGCGCCGATGAGTTCGGCCTCGTCCTCCGCTTCAAGACCGCCGACGTGATGGGCCGCCATATCTACAAGTACGGCGTCTACGAGGAAGGGATCAGCCGCTTCCTCCTGGCCAACCTGACGTTGGAGCCCGGCGACTGCTTCATCGACGCCGGCGCCAACATCGGCTGGTACTCCCTGCTGCTGGCCCGGCACCTGCCCGCCGGCGTGCGCGGCCTGGCCTTCGAACCGGACCCGGACACCTTCGCCCTGCTCGAGGAGAATCTGCGCGGCAACGGGGCGGTGGCGGTGGCGGCAAAGCGCCTGGCCCTTTCCGATGAAGCCGGCCGGCGCACGCTCTACCGCTATGCCGACAAGAACACGGGGCGCAATTCCCTGCTGCCCATCAACACGCACGGGCAGGTGGAGATCGAGGCGGCGCGCCTGGACGAGACGATCCGCCGCGAGGGCCTGGACCCCGTCCGCATCCGCTTTCTCAAGGTGGACGTGGAAGGCTACGAGCCGATGGTCCTGCGCGGCATGGGCGAGCTGCTGGGCCGCGTCCCGCTCATCCTCTCCGAGTACTCGCCCCGCTACATGCGGCGCGGCGGGCTGGACCCCGCCCTATACCTGGACCTGCTGTATGGAGCCGGCTACGAGGCGTGGACCTTTGCCGAAGAGGGTCTGCGACCGGTGGCGCGCGCCGCCCTGGAGCGCTGCACGGCCAACACCAACCTGCTCTGGCTGGGCGCCGCCCCGCTCCATCCGCCCTTGCGGCGGGATCCGCGCCGGTCGGCTTGAGATACCTCACAATTCCGCTTGACCACTCCCGTCCATTGCTCCATATTCCCGCACCAACCAACCAGAGTGTGACAGCAGTCGAGTGGTGAGTCAACGGAAGAACATATCCCGGTTGTCCTCCGTGGCGGCCTTGCGTGAACGTCGTTTCCAGGATGCCCTGGACGCCTTCCCGCGGGACCTGGAGCGCCTGCCGGATCCGGGCGACCGGCTGCAGCTGCGCCTCCTGTGGGGGAACGCCCTGCTGCGCAGCGGTCGCAACCGGCAGGCCCGCGACCACTACTTCGACCTGTACCGCGACGTGCGCCAGCATCGGCATCGGCCCGAGTGGCGGGCGATCGGCTTCAAGGCCCTCATGAACGCAGGCTTGGCGACGAAGAACCTGGGGGAGACGGGCACGGCCCTGCAGTTCTATCGGGCCGTCCTCGCCAGCGAAGTCCTCACCCGGCCCCAGGAGGAGATGCAGATCCGCAACCTGCTGGGTTCGCTCTGCACACGCTGCGGCGAGCTGGGAGAGGCGGAGAGCCAGCTGGCCCAGGCCCTGGAGCTGGCCCGCGCCGGGGGCGAGAGCACGCTCGAGGCGGACATCGAGCTGAACCTGGGCGTGCTCCGGCACGTGCTGGGTGATCCCGTGGCCGCCACGGGCCACATCGAACGGTCGCGGGAGCTGGCCGGCCCGGATCCCGAGCGGCAGCTGCGCGTGGAACTGAACGTGGGCACGCTGATGGTGGACGCCAATCTACCCGACAAGGCCTGGGTCTTCTTCGACAAGGCCCAGGATCTGGCGCGGCGGCATCGCCTGGACCGCTACCTGCCCTTGATCCTGGCCAACCTGGCCCGCATCCGGCAGGGCGACGGCATGCCCGGCGAGGCCCGCCTCCTGGCGGGCGAGGCTCTCGAGATCGGCCGACGCCTGGAACAGCAGGACGATTGGGTGCGCGAGGCCTGCCAGGAGATCCTGCAGACCCAGGAGGAGCAGGCCAAGGACGACTTCGGGCTGGTGGAGGCCCTCATCACCCAGCACGGCATCGTGGCCGTGTCGGCGATCATGCGCCGCATCCTGCACGACGTGCAGGCCCTGGCCGCCTCCGATCTGCCCGTGTTGGTCCTGGGCGAGACGGGGACGGGCAAGGAGCTGGTGGCACGGGCCCTCCACAACGCCGGACCGCGCCGCGCCGCGCCCTTCGTGCCGGTCAACTGCCCGGCCATACCCGAGACCCTCTTCGAGAGCACCCTCTTCGGCCACGTGCGGGGCGCCTTCACCGGAGCCGACCAGGACCGCAAGGGGCTGGTCGAGCTGGCGGGGGAGGGGAGCATCTTCCTGGACGAGATCGGCGACCTGCCGCTCTCCATCCAGCCCAAGCTCCTGCGCTTCCTGGAGAGCGGCGAGTATCAGCGCATGGGAAGCGGCCAGGTGCATTACTCCAATGCGCGGATCATCTCCGCCACCAACCGCGACCTGGGTGAGTTGACGGCGCAGCGCCAGTTCCGAGACGACCTCATCATGCGCATCAGCGCCTTCCGCGTGGAGCTGCCGGCGCTGCGGGACAGGCGGGAGGATGTCTACTTCATCGCCTCAAGCATGCTGGAGCGGCTCAACCGCCAGCATGGCACGGACAAGTGCCTGTCCACGGACGCCATGCAGGCCTTGAACGAGCACGCCTTCCCCGGCAATGTGCGCGAGCTGCGCAATGCCGTGACACGGGGCTACCAAACCGCGCGCCGGGAGATCGAGGCGGAGGACCTGGGCCTGCCCGCGCCGCGGACGAAGGCCACGCCGGCGCAGCAGGGGAGCGGGTGTCAGGAGGCCTGGCTGACCGATCTGCTGGGGCGCATCCGGGGTGACTCCACCCTCAACCTGGAGGAGGCGCTGCAGGGACTGGAGAAACGGCTCATCCTGCACGCCCTCGAGTGCCGCGCCGGGAACCGCGACCGCGCGGCAGAGGACCTGGGCCTGAGCGCCCGGGCCCTGAAGTACAAGATCGCCAAGCACGGCATCCATTCACGCAAGCTGCGCCTGGGGGATGGCCCGGCCGGACTTGAGCAGGAGACGTCGCCATGAGGACTCGCATCCTGGCCGGCTGCGCCGTCGCGGCCCTGATCCTGGCCGGCACGGTCCGGGCGACGACCTGGATCGAATGGCCGCCACCGCGTCACCTGGCCGCCGGCGACCTGGAGGTGCGCATCCAGGTGGATGACGCGACGGGCAGCTGGATCCTGTGGGACCACAACGACGGTTGGCCCACCCTGCTGGCCGAGGGTGTGGGCAACGTGGCCTCCGGCACGCGGATCTTTTCCGGCGGTCTGCCGGCCGGACTCCATCGCCTGGAACTGGCGCAGACGGGTGCCCACGGCGTCGTCCGCCATGAGGTCGAGCTGGTCGTCACCGCCCCCGCCCTGCCCGGCTGGCCCTACGCGGATGGCTTGGCCGCCGCGCCTTTCAGCCAGGGCCTGATGGCGGAATGCGGACAAGGCGAGATCGTGGCGGCGCGCATCGCCGGGGTCGCGCGGGAAGCGCAGAACCTGGGGGAGCTGCTCTGGTTGGATGCCCAGGGCCAGACCCTGCCCGGTTGGCCCGTCGCTTTCGTCGACTTGATGCAGGCCATCTCCCATCGCTCGGAGCCGCTCCTGGTCCGGCGCGGCGCGGAGCAGCACGTGCTCGCCGCCACCAAGACACATCTGGTGGAGCTTGATCGCACGGGTCAGTTGTGCTCCCAGGCATCCTGCAACGGCCTGCCCCTGGGCCCGCCCGTGCTGCTGCCCATTGCCGGAGCGGGTGTCCATTGCCTGATCTACGTCCAGCAGCAGGAGCAGGCCAGCCTGCTCCAGTTCGACGCCAGCCTGCAGCACGTGGCCGGCGTGCCGCTTCCGGGTCAGCCGGCCTGGCCCCGCCCGGTCCTGGGTGATTACAACGGAGATGGCCGCCTGGACGTGCTGATGCTGCTCCGCCAGGGTGGGGGCCTGCAACTGCACATGTTGGATGGTGCGAGCGGGGAGCTTGATCTGCTCCATGTTTTGCCGGACATGGAGATCGTCTCCATCGCCAGTGGCGACCTGGACGGCGATCTTGTGCCGGACCTGGTGCTGGCCGCCCGGCGCGGTCCCGTGCTGGCTCTGGACCTGGACGGCCTGAAATGGAGCGCTGCCATCCCCGCCGCCACCCTGGGCCAGTTCACCCTGGCCGACCTGGACGGCGACGGCGCCCAGGAAGTGGCCCTGCTCTGCCGGCATGACGACGGCGCAGTGCGCCTGCAGGTCTTGAACGCCTCGGGCGCCTTTCTGCCGCTGGCGGGATTCGTGGTGGCGACCGAAGGCAAGGCGGTCCAGCCGCCGCAATTGGTGCGGGATGCCGTTCTGGGTCCCCGGCTGCTGTTGACAATCGATCCCGCCGAGGACGCCTGGGCCACCCGGTTGATGGCGGTGGATCTGGCAGGCCACGTGGAGGAGCGCGACTGGTGGCTGCCCGAGGCGCCCAACGGCCCGCCCCGCCTGACCGACCTGGACGGCGACGGCAGCCTGGACCTGGTGGCAGGGGATCGCCTCGGTCGGTGGGTGGCTTGGCCCACCGGCTGGCAGGACTTGCGGCCGCCCCATCCGCTGGGGGATCGCCGGCGCGGGGCTCTCACCTTGCAGCCGCTGCCGCCGGGCACCACGCCGGACCTGCTGGGAGGGGCCGTGGCCCTGCCGGAGAGCGGCCTGGATTTGGCCGACGTCGAGCTGATGGACCTGGAACTGGTCCGGGGCAGCCTCCGCTTGAGCGGCGAACTTCTGTCCCAGGGTGGCATCTGGGTGGGGCCGCTGGGCAGCTTGTCCCTGGACGACCGCTGCCAGCCGGCCTGCTGCGGGCGCCTGCCCCTGGCCGTGGAAGGACGCTTCGAATTGCGGGGCACTGGGGTGGTGGCGCAGATGCCCCAGCCCGGCATCCAGACGCCCGCCAACAACCTGCTCAGCACGCTGCAACTTACGGTGGGGCGGGGGGCACACCTCAGCTTCCGCCAATGCCTGCTGCACGCACTGCCGGAGCCCCTGGCCGTGCAGGCCTGCACCCTTTCCATCGAGCATAGCTGGTTGCTGGCCGGCACCCGGGGCCTGTGGACCCGGGGCGTGACGCTGCGGGCCCGCGATTGCCTCTTTCAGCCCGGGACGCAAGGCCTGCGCTTCCAGGATGCCAGCGATGTGTTGCTGGAGGATTGTGTGATCACCAGCGGCACGGGGGTGGCCGTGGTGAACAGGGCTTCCCGGCTGGAACTGCGCGGCTGCCAGGTGCTCACCTGCGAGGATGGCCTGGTGGCCGAGGCCGGCGCGGTGATGGTGCTGGATTCCGTCCATTTCCAGGGCAATCGCCGCGACCTGATCCTGGCGACCGATCACGGCGATCTGACGTTGCAGAATTGCGACTTCGTGGAGAGCCACGACGTGGGCCTGCTGAACCACTCCTCGTCCAGCGTGACGGCCACGGCCTGCCATTGGAATCTGCAGTGCCCCACCGAAGGTCCGGTCATCCGGGAATCGGATCGAGCCCAGCCCGTCAAGCCCTTGATCATCCCCCGTCCGGTTTTCGCCATCAGCACGGGTCCGATGGTGGACGGGGACGAGCCGCTGGAGTGGGACCCGGTGGACATCAGCGTGGGGGGCATCCCCATCAGCGTGGAGTATCGCATCTATCGCAGCAGCCAGCCTTACGGCCTCGTCCGGCTGGAGAACCTGGCGGCCACCACCTCGTTGACCCGATGGCGGGATCCGCACTATCAGCCCATCTGCTTCTATTGTGTGACGGCCAGCATCGGCAAGCAGGTGGTGGAATAGGGCTGGGGTCGGGCGGGCTTGGGCGATGAAGGGCGCGAATCGCCCAAGCCCGACGGCGGCTAACGGCTGCCGGGCGCGGTCTGGTTGCGCCCGAAGCGCTCTCCCAGATCCTTCAGCCCGCGGGCCAGGCTGACCTGCGGCCAGCGGCCGGGCATGCGCCAGACCCAGTTGCCGCCCGTGGTGCCGGGCAGGTTCATGCGGGCCTCGGCGTCCAGTTCCAACAGGTCCTGCATGGGTGCCACCACCCAGTCCGCGCTGCTGCGCCAGAGGGCTTCGAGGGACTTCGCCACCAACTCCTCATCCGTGGCCAGCCCCAGGTAGCGGCGCATCCAGGCCTGCTGGGCCTCATTGGCCTCCCGCTGGAAGAAGCCGACCAGGGTGTTGTTGTCGTGGGTGCCCGTGTAGGCCACGCACGCCTTCTCGTAGTTGTGGGGCAGGAAGGGATCGCGTGCGTCGGTGAAGAAGGCGAACTGCAGGACCTTCATGCCGGGCAGGCCCAGGTCCCGGCGCAGGGCCTCCACTTCCGGCGTGATGAGGCCCAGGTCCTCGGCGATGAGCTGGAGGTGGGGCAAGTGCGTCTTCAATGCCGCGAAGAGTTCCCGCCCCGGCACCTGCACCCAGCGGCCGTGTTCGGCCGTGGGCAAGTCGCCCGGGATCTCCCAGCAAGCCTCGAAGCCGCGGAAGTGGTCCACGCGGATGACGTCGCTCTGGCGCATCTGCATGTGGAAGCGGCTGCGCCACCACCACCATTGGTCCATGCGCATCGTGTCCCAGTTGTAAAGCGGATTGCCCCAGCGCTGCCCCGTGGCGCTGAAGTAATCAGGCGGCACGCCGGCCACCACCACGGGTTTGCCCAGCTCGTCCACGCGGAAATAGTGCCGCCAGGCCCAGACGTCGGCGCTGTCGAAAGCCACGAAGATGGGCATGTCCCCCACCAGCAGGATGCCCCGCTCCCGGGCCAGGCGCCGCACTCTCTCCAACTCGCGGAAGAAGAGGAACTGGTGGAATTTGTGCTCCAGGATCTGCTCCTGGCAGTCCTGGTTGAGCCGCTGCATGGCCTCCGGCCTGCGGCGGGCGTGCTCGGCCGGCCAGCTGCTCCAGCCGGCCCCGTTGTGCAGGTCGCGCAGGGCCATGAAGAGGGCGTAGTCGTGCAGCCACCAGCCCTCGCGCGTGAAGAAGTCCTCGAATTCGTCCCGCCAGGGATGGCGAGCCTGCCGCTGCAGGTTGTGGCAGGCCCTGTTCAGGCAGGCCAGGCGGAATGGTCGCACCTGCTCGTAGGCGATGTTCTGCCGCCCCAGGGCCGGCTCCCTGCTCTCGCCCTCGCTGAGCAGGCCAGCTTCGCGCAGGCACTCCAGGCTGACCAGGAGCGGATTGCCCGCCATGGAGGAGAGGCACTGATAGGGCGAATCGGCGTAGCCGGTGGGACCCAGCGGCAACATCTGCCACAAGCTTTGTCCGGCACTGGCCAGGAAGTCAAGGAATTTCTCGGTGGTGCTGCCCAGATCGCCGCAGCCGGCGGGGCCGGGCAGGGAGAGGGGGTGGAGCAGGACTCCGGAACGGCGTGTATTCATGGCGCCAATGTAGCAAGCCGGTCCTTGGGTGGCTTAAGCTTGTGGACATGCCTGTTGAAGCCATGACCTCGTGGACCAATTCCCGTGATTGTCGGTGCTGTTTGCAGAATACTCGGAATGATATGCGAAGTGGGACGTGATGCAACCCCTTCGGGAAGCGAGCCTGGCGCTCATCGCATCGTTGCAGCCCCTTGACGTAGCCCCACAACGCCTGCGGGCCTGCGCCTTGCGCTGAGCACCATGATCGCTTCATCACACGACACTTCACGAGAATCGGTCCACATGCACCCATGCGCCCGTGGCGACAAAGGACAGAATTTGTCCATCGAAACGGACATTTTTTGTCATTTATCAAGTGAGCAACTGGTCAGGAAAGAGCAAGCCCTTGATGGACATTCCATGTTAAATCTTGCAGCAAATGGCCCGCCCCTTGCACATGTTGGAGCGTCGTTTGACTGTTCTCACACTTTCTCCTTCAATGGTTGGGCTGGGCATCGGGCGAGCCGATCCCCCTGGTTTTCGTCTGGTGTCCACAAGTCGGCATCCCCAACGCCGGCTCGAATCGTTCCGGACTTGGCCCCGACTTGGTCGGGGCTCTTTTTGTGCCCTGGTGTCGCCCTGGTGTTGCCCTGGTGTTGCCCTGGTGTTGCCCTGGTGTTGCCCTGGTGTTGCCCTGGCGCACCTCTAGCCAGCGTCCAATCCGTCGATCACCCAACCGACAGACGCGGTGAGGGGGACGATTTTGGTTTGACTGACAGAAGCGCCTTAGCTACCTTTGTTTCGACAAAGTCCATGAATATCAAGCGGATCTATTGAGCGAAGACGAGCACAGCGAGGCCCCGCGACCCCATCGGCGTCGGCCACGGAGACGCCGGCCGAATCGCGAGGGGGAGGGTCGGGGCAGACCGGCGGGCCAGGATCCCAGTGGCGCGCCGGGTGCCCGCGCCCGCCATCTGCGGCCCGGTGATGCCCGGCAGGCCGATGGCGAAGGGTCGGCCCGCACGCCGCGCCAGGATGGCGCCAAAGACCGCCGTCGGGATCGGTCCGGTCCCCGCAAGCAGGAAGGGAAGCCCATCCCGGGCGGGCGGTCGACTGCTCCCCAGCCGGGAGACCGTCCGGATGCCCGGCCCACCGCCCGCAGCCGCGCACAGCGCCAGCAATGGGAAGAGGAGTCCCGACAGCCCATGGGAGGGGCCGCGCCCGTCGCCCTGGCGCCCGCCCCTTCACGCGGCCGCCTGCGACTCAGGCGACGCGTGCTGGTGGTCACGGCCATCGTGGTGGTGGTGGTCCTGCTGGGCGTCCGGCTCTGGTCCTGGCTGGCCCACGACCCAGCCTGGGCGGGGCAGCAAAACGTGGCCAAGGTGATGGTTGTCCCCGGCATGACCTTGCGCCAAGTGGCCGCCGAGTTGAACCGCCTGCGGCTCTTGGACGAACCACGCCGGCTGCTGCTGGCCGCCCGGCTGCTGGGCGGCGACCGTGCCATCCAGGTGGGCGCTTTCATCCTGGACAGCGACATGTCGCCCACCGCCATGCTGCGCCAGCTGCTGGTCTTCTCCGTTCCCATGATCAAGGTGCGCATCCCGGAAGGCGCCCGCACAACCGATGCGGTGGGGTTGCTGGCCCGCGAGACGGGCCGGGACAGCCTGCTCATGATGCAACTGACGCGCGACTCCTCCTTCGTCCGCCTGCTGGGGCTGCGCACTCCCGACCTGGACGGCCTCCTCTTCCCCGACACCTATTTCTTCTCCACCGCCGACGATGAGCGGGCGATCCTCTTCAAGGCGGTGGCGCGCTTCCAGCACGTGCTGGACGGACTGGCCACGCCCGGGCCGTTGGACAGCCTGGACCTGCGCCGCCTTTGCACGCTGGCTTCTATTGTCCAGGCGGAGTACCAGGTGGCGGACGAGGCGGACACCATCGCCGCGGTCTACTTGAATCGCCTCGCCATCGGCATGAAGCTGCAGGCCGACCCCACCGTCCAGTTCCTCCTGCCCGCTTGGCGCCGCCTCTATGTGCGGGACCTCTCACTGGACTCCCCCTACAACACCTATCTGCACCCCGGTCTGCCGCCGGGACCCATCGGCAATCCCGGCCGGGTGGCGCTCCAAGCTGTGCTGCAGCCGGCTGCCTGTGACTATCTCTACTTCGTATCGCTGGGCAACGGCCGCCACGCCTTCTCCCGCTCCTACCAGGATCACCTGGTGGCGCGCCGGATATTGGACGCCCTGCGCCGGCAGCTGGAGGAAGGTGAGCTGGAGGATGAACCCAGCCAGTTGGAGCGGGCCGCCCAGCTTGCCCTGCGGGAGGAGCAGGACAGCCTGGCCCGTTCCGGCCATCCGCCCTGGCCCACGGCCGGCCGGTAGCGACGGCCATCGTGCCCTGAAACAATGACATCAACCAAGCGCGGCCCAGCCGCAGGAACGACTCTCCACGATGAACCTATCCGACCTGAATCCCGCCCAGCAGGCCGCCGTGCGTGCCATGGAGGGCCCGGTGCTCATCCTGGCCGGCGCCGGCAGCGGCAAGACCCGCGTGCTCACCAGCCGCATCGCCTGGCTCCTCGACCAGCGCCAGGCAAAGCCCTGGGAAATCCTGGCCCTCACCTTCACCAACAAGGCCGCCCGCGAGATGAAGGAGCGGATCGGCGCGCTGGTGGGCGGCAGCGTGGCGGACATGTGGGTGGGCACCTTCCACAGCATCTTCGCCCGCATCCTGCGGCGCGAGGCGGAGTTCATCGGCTATGGCCGCAACTTCACCATCTATGACGCCGACGACCAGCTCAAGGTCGTGCAGGATTGCATGGAGCGCCTCTCCCTCAAGAGCGGCCAGCTCAATCCCAAGCGGGCGCATTCCGTCATCTCCAGCGCCAAGAACTCAATGCAGGACCCGGAGAGCTTCGCCGCCTCCGACAGTGGATTCATCCACGAACGGTTGAGCGAGATCTACCGGGAATACGCCCTGCAGCTGCGCAAGGCCAATGCGATGGACTTCGACGACCTGCTGCTCAAGCCCATCGACCTCTTCCGCGACCACCCGGAGCGGCTGGACCTGTACCAGCAGCGCTTCCGCTTCCTCCTCATCGACGAGTACCAGGACACCAACCAGGCCCAGTTCGAAGTCAGCCGCCTCATCGCGCAACACAGCCGCAACATCTGCGTGGTGGGCGACGACGACCAGTCCATCTACGGCTGGCGGGGCGCCGACCTGCACAACATCCTCGATTTCGAGCGGACCTGGCCCGAGACCCGCGTCTTCAAGCTGGAGCAGAACTACCGCTCCACCGAGACCATCCTCGAGGCGGCCCACGCCGTTGTGTCACGCAACGCTTCGCGCCATCCCAAGAAGCTGTGGACGCAGAACGGGCGGGGCGAGCCCATTGCGCTGCTGCTGGGCGAGGATGAGACGATGGAGGCGGCCCTCGTCTGCCGGCGGATCGTGGAGCACCGCGAACAGGGCGGCGCCTGCCGCGACGTGGCCATCCTCTACCGGACCAACGCCCAGTCCCGCGCCCTGGAGGAGGCCTTCATGCGCCACGGTCTGCGCTACCAGATCGTGGGCGGAACGCGCTTCTACGAGCGGCGGGAGATCAAGGACCTGCTCGCCTACCTGCGCCTGCTGATCAATCCGCGGGACATGGTGAGCCTGCTGCGGGTGATCAACACGCCGCGGCGGGGCATTGGCGAAGCCACCGTGGCCCAGCTGCGCCAGATCTGCGCCGCCGCCGGGGTGGAGGTGGTGGCGGGCCTGCAACGGCCGGAGCTGCTGCACGAGCTGGGACGGGGCGCCCCGGCCCGTCTGCACGAGTTCGGGCGTCTCCTGGGCGACCTGAGCGCCCTCCAGGAGAGCGGCAAGCCCAGCGAGGTGCTCGAACTGCTGCTGGAACAGACGCGCTACATCGAGCACCTGGAGGCGGAGGGTCCCGAGGGCAAGCCCCGGGTCGAGAACGTGCGCGAGCTGCAGGCCGCCCTCCAGCATTACGAGGAGAACAGCGAGCTGGGATTGGCCGGCTTTCTCGAAGAGGTGGCGCTGGTGGCCGACGTGGACGCCTGGGACGACAAGGAGGACCACGTCACCCTGATGACCGTGCACAGCGCCAAGGGCCTGGAGTTTCCCGTCGTCTTCGTCACCGGACTGGAGGAGGGCCTTTTCCCGCTGGCCGGGGCCTTGGACGAGCCCGAGCAGTTGGAGGAGGAGCGCCGCCTCTTCTACGTGGCCGCCACCCGGGCCAAGCGTCGCCTCTTCCTCTGCCACGCCCGCATGAGGCGCCGCTACGGGCAGGCGGGGGGGGCCCTGCCCAGCACCTTCCTCGATCTCATCCCGGCGGAGCTGGTGGACCGCTCCGCCGCCGGCAGCCGCTTGGCCGCCCCGGCCAGCCGCTTCAGCTGGCGGGACGAGCAGACCCGCTGGGACGGCGAGAGCCAACTGCGTCCCATCGGCGGGCGCGGCGTGCCGGGACGACCGGAACGACGACCGGTTCCGCCTCCGCCCTCCCCCCCGCCGCCCATCCGTCCCGGCTTCGCCGGCGGGGAGCTGGAACTGGACCAGCCCGAGGAGCATGGTCTGCCCGCCCGTCCGGCCGGGCCCGCGCCGACCCCCGGCGGGCGCCGCGCCGGCCGTCCGCGCCTGGGTCTGGACCGGGAGCGGGAGGCCTTGCTCAACCAGTACAGTCCCTTCCGCAAGGCCGTGCCGGTGCGGGATCCCTCCTCCCAGGTGGCCGAACTGGCGGATCCGGAGGACCTCTTTCCCGGGGCGACAGTGCTGCACGAGACCTATGGGCGCGGCGTCATCATCCATTTGACCGGCCTCGGCGGCGAAACACGGGTGAGCGTGCGCTTCGAGTCGGTGGGGGTGAAGAAACTGCTGGCCCGTCTGGCCAGGCTGCGCCTGATCGGGTGAAGAAGTGGCGGCGGGACCTCATCTTGTGCCGGTGACGAGTGGAATCAAGGGTCGGATTCGGATGGACATGACACGACGCCCCCACCTATCTTCCCGCGGCCTCTTGCTCGCCGTCCTGCTGCTCTTGGCCGCCGGCGAGCTGTGGGCGGCCGCCTCGCTGGCGGAGCAGCGCGAAGCCAGGCACGCCCGCCTCTTCCTTGCGGATGACCGGCCGGATCTGGCCGTGGCCCAGTGCCGGCAGTTCCTCGACCGCTTCCCCGCCTCCTCCCTGGGCGACGAGGTGCTGCAGATGGAGGGCCAGGCCTGGCTGGCCCAGGGACGGACGGCGGAAGCGCTCGCCGCCTTCCAGGGCCTGCTTGTGCGTCATGGCGACTCCCCCCTGGCTCCCGCCGCGCAATTGGCCGTGGGTGATTGCCATCATCGGCTGGGCCGCGCCCGCGACGCCCAGGCGTCCTGGCAGCGCATCGCCGAGCGCTACCCCGCCTCACCCCTGGCCTTGACCGGATTGCTGCGGGCGGAGGAGCACCTGTCCCGCAGCGATCGTCCCGCCCGCCAGGATCTGCTGCGGCGAGCCCTGGAGCTGGATCCGGACAGCGAAGCCGGCCTGGAGGCCAGGCGGCGCTGGGCCGTCCTGCTCCTCGAGGAGGGGCGCGAGGAGGCCGCCCGCCACCTGTTGGAGCGCGTGGTGCGGGAGGCGGCGCCCGGCCCCCTGCACCGGTCGGCCTTGCGCGAGCTGGCGGCTCTTCACGCCCGTGCCCAGCGGCGGGAGGAGGCGCTGCTGACCTTGCAGCGGCCGCTCGACGACTACGACGACACACCCTGGCGGGGCGGACTTTGGCTTGAGCTGGCCATGGGCCGGCTGGATCAGGGCCGCTATCCCGAGGCGGAGCGCGGCCTGCGGGCCGCGCTGGCCATGGCCGATCCCCGGCTTGACCGGCCCACTATGACGGACAGTCTTCGTCTGCTGCTGGCGGACGCCCTCGCCTTCCAGGCGAGGCACTCCGAAGCGATGGAGACGCTGCTGGCCGGCCGCCGCCAGGACGCCTGGGTCCAGGCCCGGCTGGGTTGGTGCCTGGCGCTGGATGGCGACTCCAGCCGTGCCGCCCTGCGCTGGGCCGCGGCGGCGGAGTCGCTGATGACGCGCTCCCGCCTGGATGAACAGGAATCCCGCCTGCTGGCCACCAGCCTGGAGCAGCTTGCCCTTTGCCAGGAGGCCAGCGGAATGAGCGCCCTCCCCTGGGAGCGGCTGGCGGAGATGGCGAGCCAGGTGCCGCCGGGCGCCCCCGAGGCGACGCCCCTTGCCGCCGCCCTGCTCCGCCACGGATTGGCGTCGGCGGCAAAGCGACTGCTGGCGGGCAGTGAGGACTTGCCCCGCCTGGCCGACCATCGCGGGCTGCTGCGGCTGCAGACAGCCCTGGCGCTGGGGCAAGGGGGCCGCGCCCAGGACTTGGCCCGCATCTTCCGCGACCGTTGGCCGGGATCGCCCCTGCGGGAGGAGGTGGATCGCCTCTCACCCGATCCCAGCCGGGCCGGTCGGCCGCAGGATGAGCTGGACCGGCGGCGCGAGGCCTGGGCGCGACAGGCGCGGCCCGGCCCCGAGGATCTGCGGGCGCGCATCCTGGAGTTGGAGACCCTGCGGCGGGAAGGCCGGAGCGACCGGGAGGAGCTGGCCGGCGAACTGGTCCTCCACTGGAATCATTATCGCAAGGCCCTGGCGGCCCAAGGACGCGACAGCGGCGTCCAGGCCGACTGCGCCCGGCGGACCATCGCCTGGACGGACAGCCTGCGCCGGCCGGCGGGCGTCCACCTGCTGGCCAGGGCCGCGGCTCACGAGGCGCTGGGGGATCCGGCCGCGGCGCGCCGGCAGTGGCAGGGCGTCCTGGACGGCCATGGTGAGGAAGCCGCCGCCGCCGTAGCGGTCCGCCGGCTGGCGCCCCAGCCGGACAGCGATGGCACGCAGCGGGCCAGGCTGGCCGAGCGGCTGGGTCGGGACTGGGCCTGGCACCCGGCGGCCGATTCCATCCGCCTTGAACTGGCCGCCGCTGAGCGCCGCGACGGTAGGCCCGCCGTCAGTCTGGCCATCTGCGACAGTCTCCTTGCGGGACATGAGCAGTGGCCGGCGCCCCTGCCGATCATGCGACTGGGCCTGGCGGGGGCTCTGGAGGAGAGTGCGCTCAGCCTGGAGGCACTGGGGGACCGGGCCGAATCCCGCCGCCGCTGGCTGCGCGGGGTGGCGGCCGCCGGGCCGGACTCCCTCGTCGCCGCCCGCCTTCTGCTTCGCGTGGCCCGCAGTTTCCAGGCCGATGAGCGGACGGAGGACGCCCGCGGCGCCTGTCGGGCACTGCTCGCGGTTTGCGCCACCTGTCCGCCGGCCCGCCCCGCCCGCCGCCTGTTGGCGGAGCTGTGCGTGGAGGAAGGACGTCATGGCGAGGCCCTGGTGGAGCTGGAGCCGCTCGCCCCCGCCGCCTCCCCCGACCTGGGTCTGCGCGCCCAGTGGGTATCCGCCCTCTACCGGGCCGGACGAGCGGATCAGGGGCGGGTGGAGTTCCAGCGTCTGCTGAAGCAGGCGCCCCGGGCCATGGGCGACAGCATCAAGGCCTCCGCCAACCTGGCCCGCGGACTGCAATTGCTGGAGACCGGCGATGGGGCCCAGGCGGAGAAATCCTTTTCGCTGGTTGTCACCGACCTCGGCCGCATGCCGCAGGCCCCGGCCGCGCACCTGGGGGTGGGTCTCGCCCAGAAGGCCCAGGGCAAGGCCAGCCGCGCCGTCAAGACCTTCACCGAGGTGGAGAAGCGCTGGGCGGGCCAGCCCGTGGCCGGTCGGGCCGCTGGCGAGCGGGCTGTCCTGCTGGCCGAGGCGGGCGACACGGCAGGCGCTCTGGCCGCGGCGGAGGCCGCCGTGGAGAGGACGCAGGGGCGGGATCGCCGCGAGGCCCTGGGTCGCCTGGCGGATTTGGCCAGCCGGCTGCAGCGGCCGGCGGCCCACCGGCGGGCGCTGGAGCGTTATCGTGTTGACTACCCCGACGCGCCTGACATCCTGGCCCGCCGGGTCGAGGAGGCGCGTCTGCTGGCAAGGAGCGGCGAGACGGCCGCGGCACGCTCCGCCCTGCGCGCCCTGCAGGCGGAGGCATCGGAGGAGGAGGCCGCCGAGATCCAGTTTAGGTTGGGCGAGGTGGCGGAGGCCGAGGACGACCCGGCCGGGGCGGCGCTTGAGTACCAGAAGGTGCCGCACCTGGATGGACCGGGGGGTCTGGATTGGGGAGCAAGCGCCCTCTTCGAGGCGACGCGCTGCTGGCGCGGGATGGGTCGTCTGGGCCAGGCGGAGCAAAGCTTGCGGGAGATCCTGCGCCGGGAGGGCGAGCCGTCGGGCCACGGCCGCCGGGCCCTGGCCGAGCTGGAGGATCTGCGTCAGGAGCTGGAACGGCATGAAGGTGCCGGGGAAAGGGACAGGGACCGTGACTGACATGCTGGCGGCGGCCGCGCCGCTCATCCGGTTGGCCCTGGAGGAGGACCTGGGACGGACGGGACCGCCCTGGCTGCCCGGCGACATCACCGGTGCCGCCTGCGTGCCCGCCGGGGTCCTGGGCCGGGCCTGGATCGAGGCCCGCCAAGCGGGCGTCCTCTGCGGCCTGCCCCTGGTGGCGGAGGTCTTCGCCCAGGTGCGCGACGACTCTCCCCTGTCCTGCCAAGCCCGCAAGGCGGACGGCGATCATGTGACGGCGGGGGAGCGCATCGTGGAGCTGGAGGGATCGCTGCACGCCATCCTGGCCGGCGAGCGGACGGCCCTCAACTTCCTGCAGCGTTTGTCCGGCATCGCCACGGCCGCGGCGGAGTTGTCCTCCCTCACCGGGGGCCGGCCCCGGGTGCTGGACACGCGCAAGACGACTCCCGGCTGGCGGGTCCTGGAGAAGCTGGCCGTTCGCACGGGCGGCGGCCACAACCACCGCATGGGCCTGCACGACATGTACCTGATCAAGGAGAACCACATTCGGGCGGCGGGGGGCATTCCCGCGGCGGTGGCGGCGGCGCGCCGGCATCGCGGCGGGGAGCATGCCGGCCCGCCCATCGAAGTCGAGGTGGAGAACCTGGCCGAGCTGGAGCAGGCCCTCGCCGCCGGCGCGGACCTGATCATGCTGGACAATTTCACGCCGGACCGGCTGGCGGCCGCCGTGGCGCTGACCGCCGGACGAGTCCCGCTTGAAGTGAGTGGCGGCATCCATGCCGGAACGATCCAGGACTACAGCCGGGCCGGCATCGATCTTGTGTCCGTGGGCGCCCTGACGCACAGTTGTCGGGTCTTCGACTGCTCGCTGCTGGTGGAGACATGCACACCATGAGAAGACCTGTCGCGCTGCTGTCGATTCTGCTGCTGGGGGCGGTCTGGTTCGCCCTGCCGCCCGCCGGGGCCCAGGTGGCGGGCAAGGGAACACCCCGCGGCACGGACGTGCGGCTGGTGGAGGGCTTTGAGAGCGAGGCGTGGCGCATCGGCTGGACGGTGGTGGACGGGGACGGCGGCGGCACCACCTGGGGGCGCCTCGGCGTCGACCAGCATTACCGGCCGCGCGGCGGCTCCTGGTCCCTCGGCTCGCGTTTCAACGAGGATGGCCCGCCCAGCGACGACTGGCTCATCACGCCGCCCATGAGGGCCGACAGCGCCAACCGCACCTTCACCATCTACTATCGCAGCCAGGATCCGGACTGGCCGGAGAATGTGGAGTTCCTCTCGCTGCATACGGCGGTGCCGCTGGCGGTGGGCATCCTGGCCTCCCGGCGCGGGGACTTCACCCTCATCCGCCACCAGGAGAACATCCCCACCGAATGGCAGCAGTTCCAGCACGTGGTGGAGCCCGAGGACGGCGGCGTCTGGTACTTCGCCGTGCGCTGCGTGTCGCCCAACCGCTTTGTGCTGCTTGTGGATGACGCCAGCGGCTTCTGGACGCAATCCCTCAGCAACTGGGTGCTCGAACCGGCCTACGAGCGGATGGACTTCGGACTGCTGCGGCAGGAGGAGCGGCGCACGCGTCCCTTCCGCCTCTGGAACATGCACGAGGATTCGCTGCTGGAGGTGACGATCAGCCACCGGCCGCGGGCGCCCTTCGTCATGTCGAGCACCTGGAGCGAGGGCGGCACGCTTGATGTCACGCCGGAGGACAGCCTGGGGGCGGTCGCCGGCGTCTTCCCCGTCATGGTCGACGGCGCCGACACGATCCGCTATCAGGGCAGCTTCAGCGACTCCCTCGTGCTTGACCTGTTCCACCACGCCGGCGAATTGGCCCGCCTGGTCATTCCTTTCACGGCGGCCATCTGGGAGGCGGACTCCCTGGAGGACCTGCTCCTTCACGAGACCTTCGAGTCCGACACCCTGGCCGCCGGCTGGGACAGCGTGGTGGGCGAGGGCGCCTCCGATCCGCTGGGCTGGCAGTTCGGATCCCATGCCAGCTCGGCCAACTTCACCGTGCCGCTGGGCAGCCGTTTCGCCTACATCAACAGCGACGGACGAGGCCGCTTCACGCCGGCGGGCCTGCCCCTGACCCAGGACGCCTGGCTGATCACGCCATGGCTGGACGTCTCGCGCACGGCGGAGGGAGACCCGGCCCGGGGACTGCTGCTGGGCTGGGACCAGGTGTATGACAGCCGGGCCGGCGGTTGTCTGGAGCTGTGGGCGGACAGCGCCGGCACAGGCTGGCGTCTGGCGGGACAGGCGACGAGCTCCACCGTCTGGACCAGCCGCGACCTCGACCTGTCGCGCCTGGCGGGTGCGGACAGCCTGCGCCTGGCTTTCCGCTTCCGCGGCGCCTGGTCCTATGGGGCGGCGGTGGACAACGTGGTGCTGCTGCCCGTCTCCGAACTGCTGCCGGGGTTGGCAGCGCCCGAACCCCCACCACCTCTGCCGACGGCCCAGGTGGCCATTGCGCCCAATCCCTTCAATCCGGTGACCCAGGTCCGCTACGAGGCACGGGAGGCGGGGCGGCTGGAGATTCGCGTGCACAATCTCCTGGGACAGCAGGTGATGAGTCGCGGACCCTACCTGCTGCGGCCCGGGGACAACACCTTTGCCCTCGATTTCGGGCAGCTGGCCAGCGGCGTCTATCTGGTGCGCCTGGTCAGCACGGATGCGGGGGGAAGGATGGAGCAGCACCTGCGGCGGGTGACCTTCCTCAAGTAGGAGGTGCGCTTGTAGGATGGGCACGTCTCCCGCCGGAGCAACCCGACCTCATCGCCCGTGCCCATCCTACGTGCTTCCAGGACCAAGCAGGCGAATGGAGAACCATGGCGACCAGGCGCACAACCATGCTGGACACGACGTGAACTACCGCCGCTGGCGCATCCCGGGCGGGACCTATTTCTTCACGGTGGTGACGCAGGACCGCCGCCCCCTTCTCCTTCACTTTTACGAGCGCCTGCTGCGCTCCATCGCCTGGACACAACAGCGCCGTCCTTTCGAGTTGGACGCCTTCGTCGTCCTGCCCGACCACCTCCACACCATGTGGACTCTGCCCCCGGGCGACACGGACTACTCGTCCCGCTGGCTCTGGATCAAGCGCCGTTTCTCGGAGGGCCTGCCCGGCGGCGTGCTCAACGCGTCGCGCATCAAGAAGGGGGAGCGCGGCATCTGGCAGCGGCGTTTCTGGGAGCACAGCATCCGCGATGAGCAGGATTGGCGGGCACACCTGGACTTCATCCACGCCGACCCCGTCAAGCACGGCCAGGTCCGCGCCCCCCGCGATTGGCCCTTCAGCTCCTTCGCCACCTGGGTCGACCTGGGATGTTACCCCGCGGAATGGGATGGGCGGCACGCCCTCGAGCGGGAAGGAGTGGGCCAGGAATGAGCTGGTGGCGCCCACCAAGACCGCTGCTGGGGTTGGCCTTGCTGGTCCTTCCCGCCGCGGCCCTGGCCGGGACTTGCCTCCTGCCCCGGCCCGTCGACAAGGGCGCCCGCATCGACGAGAACTTCCAGCATGTCACGGCCAGCGCGGACGGCTTCTTCCACCTCCACTGGAACTCCACGGGCGACAGCGCTCTCGCCCCCGACCGGGTGCCGCGGATCCTGGCGGCGCTGGAGGCGGCCCATGCCCACTACCAGGCGCTGCCTGAGGTCTGGGAGATCCCCCTGGGTCCGCGCCCGGCCTATCCCGTCCTTGTCCTGCGCCAGCCCATTCCCGGCGCCACCACGCTCCCCTTCAGCGATGGCGGGGTCGTGGGTCTGACCTGGATCCAGCTGGACCACGACTTCAGCCGCTGGGGTGGCGATCCCGACCGGTTGCTGGAGGCCACCTGCGCCCATGAGCTGTTCCACGCCCTGCAGTTCGCCCAGGGGGCCGACACGCGGGATCTGGCCTTTTACGAGGCAAGCGCCGTGTGGGCGGAGGACCAGGTCTTCCCCGACCACGACGATTGGTCGGAGCGCTACCTGCCCGCCCTCCTCGCCGACCTGCACCGGCCCCTGGACCAGACCGGCGCTTGGCGCGAATACGGGGCCGGAGCCGTGCTCAAGTATCTGCTGCACGGCGAAGGAAGCTGGCGGCCCTGCCGCTTGGCGCTCGAACTGGCGGGCCCCCTGCAGCGCTGCTGGCCGCTGGCGCTCCATTTCCTGGAGGCGGATCCCGCCACGGAGCTGGCCGGTGCCCTGGGCGAGCTGCTGCGCGCCGGGGACGGGGCGGAGAGTCGGGCTTGGCGCGTGCCGGAGCTGGCGGCCATGCCGCCGGTGGCGCGCGGTGGGCTGCCCGCCCTGACGAGGGAGGGCGGCGTGCCGGCGGGGATGGATCTGCTGCCCGGCCTATCCTGGCGCGCGTTGCCCCTCGAGGACAGCGGTGTCCTGCGGTTGGCGGGGCGTGGCGCCTGGCTGCTGCGGGAGGCGGGCGACGCGCCCGAGGCCTTGGCCGACTCCGCCCGCTTGCACGTGCAATCGCCTGATTGGCTGCTGCTGGTGAATGCGTCAACGGCTGCGGCGGGCGGACTGCAATGGGTGGAGTGGGAGGCTGCCTGGCGGGCCGGGTTCCGCGTCTGGCCCAATCCCGGAGGCCACCACCGATGGATTGAGTTCGCGGGCGGGGCCTTTCCGCTGGAGTGCTTCAATTTGCTGGGGCAGCGGGTGGGCGGGTGGAGCCCCCCCGGCCCCGGTCCCGGACCCTTCCGGCTGGAGCTGCCCCCCGCCGCGACAGGCACCCTGCTGCTGCGCGACGCCCGCGGCGCGCGCGGCCTTGTCCTCACCCTGGCGCCCTGATCCCTTCATGCCGGGGCAAGCCGGGACCCCGTCAGCTCCTCGCACAGACTCCACAACCGTTCTTCACGCTCCTCGTCGCGGAACTGGCAGGAGACTTCCTGCCGCCGCTGGTAGAAGCCACCGGTGGCGCCATCGAGGCCGGGATCCGTCGCCAGCCAGACGGCGGTGTCGGCCCCCTGCTGCACGGTGCGCCCCCGGAAGAGGCCGGCGGCGCGCAGGGCCAGGCGGGTCAGCGGACCCACTTCGCGGAAGAGCCCGGTCTGCACCAGGCCGGGGGCCATGGCGTTCACGGTCACGCCGCGGGCGACGACACGGCGGGCCAGGGCGCGGGTCAACATGCGGTTGCAGGCCTTGGACTGGGCGTAGGCGCGACTGCCGTCGAAGGGGTGGTGCTCGAACTGCAGGTCCTCCAGGTCGGGGGCCAGGGCGAAAGTGGAGGCCACATTGACGATGCGCGCCGGCCGCCCGCCGCGCCCCTCGGCGCCCGCCTCCAGCAGGTCGAGCAGTTCGAGGCTGGTCAGGAAGTAGCCCAGCACGTTGGTGGCGAAGGTCAGCTCGACGCCGTCCGGGCTGGGACGGCGGCCCGGCACGTGCACGCCCGCGTTGTTGACCAGCACGTCCAGCGGCCGGCCCTCCCGGCGCAGACGGAAGGCCAGGGTGCGGATGCTCTCGCGGCTGGCCACGTCCACCTGGCGCAGCTCGACGGAGGCGTGCTCGTGCTCCCAGCGGATATCCTCCACGGCGCGGGCACCGGCCTCGCCGTCACGGCAGGCCAGGATGAGACGGGCGCCGCGGGCGGCCAGTTGAAAGGCGATCTCGCGCCCGATGCCCGAGTTCGCCCCGGTGATGAGGACGGTGCCGATTTCAGGGGTCATGGTCCACTCCCTCTCCGGCGGACCACCCCGGCCCGCCCGCAGCAAGGTAGGGCGCGACGGGGAATGGGAGTGGCCGCCGTTGCAGACCCGGTCTTTCCTTGGGAGATTGGGCCGTCAGCCCGGGAGGAGGGATGAACCTGGATCAACGACTGCTTCAACTGCTGCAGCTGGCCGGCATCGCGCTGGTCATCATCGCCTGTTACCAGGTGCTGAGTTTCTTCATTCCCGCCTTCCTCTTCGCCCTGGTGACCTGCGCCTCCAGCTGGCCGATCTTCGAGGGTCTGCGTCGCCTCCTGCGGGGTCGTTCCACACCAGCGGCCCTGCTCATGGTGGTGTTCATGATCGTGCTATTCCTTGGCCCCACCGCGCTGCTGGCCTCCAGCTTGGCGGACAGTGTCACCTCCGCCGTGAGCGCCACGCGCAACATGCTGGACACCATGCGCAGCCTGGTGGACGGCGGCAGCGCTGAGCCACCGGCTTGGCTGGGGGAGGCACCCGTCTTTGGACCTTGGTTGGACGCTCAATGGCGGGACTTGGCCAGCGGCGGCCAGGAAGCGGCTGTCATGGCCAGGAGACTCCTGGACCCCGCCGGGGATCTGCTGCTCATGGCCGGTCGCGCCGTGGGACGCGGCCTGGTGCAGATGGGCTTCGCCGTCTTCATCGGATTCTTCCTCTACCGCGATGGCAATGTCCTGGCCGCCCAGCTCCGCGCCTGGCTGGAGAAGCTGGCCGGCCCCCTGGGCGGCGAGCTGCTGGACACCACCCACGGCACGGTGGCCAGCATTGTCCAGGGACTCTTCGGCGCGGCGCTGGCCCAGGCCCTCGTCGCCCTCATCGGTTTTCTCATCGCCGGCGTGCCGGGCGCCTTCCTGCTGGCCTCGGGCACCTTCCTGCTCTCCTTCATCCCCATCGGGCCGCCCCTGCTCTGGGGCGGGGCCAGCCTCTGGCTACTGCATGAGGGATCCTGGGGCCGCGCCCTTTTCCTGGCGGTGTGGGGCCTGGCGGCGATCAGCAGCATCGACAACCTGGTGCGCCCCTACCTCATCAGCCGCGGCAGCCGACATTCGCTCCTGCTCATCGTGTTGGGGGTCTTCGGCGGCGTGGCCGCCTTCGGCTTCATCGGCATCTTCATCGGGCCGCCCATCCTGGCAGTGGGGCAGGCCCTGCTGCGCCGCTGGATGGCGCAGGCGGAGGAGTAGGCCTCCCCGGCGGCCAGGTGGAAGGGCTGGGCATGACTCCCGCGGTGTGGGATCAGCGCGGGATCGGCCTTGGATCCTCCACCTCATGGAGAGGATTGACCCGCGGCATGGTCCGCCAGCATGCGGCCCCGCTCCTCCTCCAGGCAGGCCGGGCAGTAGCTGTGGGAGAAGTCCACGTCCCAGTAGGTCTTGAAGTAGCTCTCGAGCGGCAGCCAGGTCTGCTCGTCCGGCCGGATCTTCTTGCAGACGGAGCAGATGGGGAGGAAGGACTGGATGTCGGTCAGCTCGCTGATGTTGTCAATGACGAGCAGGACGCGCGCCTGGTCCATGTACTGGAGCGGCGTGGCGGTGACCAGGGCGCAGATCTCCTCGACCACGTCGGCGCGGTGCAGCTCCATGCGCGCCCGGCGACGCACCACGATGCGGCCGCGGGCGGCCTCTCCCACCGAGCCACGGATGACGCATTGGCGGCAATGGGGCGAGTGCCCGCAGCCGGCCGGCGTCTCGGTGGCATGGATGCAGAGCATGGCGTCGCCGGCCCGCCGCAGCCCCACAAGCTGGGAATCCTGCCCACCGAGCAGGATCTGGGTGGCCGCCCGATTGTTGTCCAATACACGCACATCCTCGTCCACCACCAGCACCAAGGCGGGCAGGGCGTCCAGGATGGCCCGCAGGCCGAGCACATTGGTCAAGGACTCCATCAACCCTCCGGGGGTCTGATTCAGGGTGGCGGCGTCCCTTGACGTGCAACCGTCAGCCCATGTGACCTGCCACATACATCGGCAGCCTCGTTGTGAAACTGAAGATGATTCGCTTATTCCGCTGGATCCCACTTTGGTGTGCCCGGCCATCTTCTGCTTGCCAATCCTTCGCTGAATGGGCACCTTGGCCCACGACCTGCCGCACGAACCGGAGATCCCATGTGGAATGACAGGGTGGAAGGCTTGCGCGCCCTTATCCGGGTGGGCCGTCAGTTGGCGCCACGGGCGTGGCCAACGTCATCGAGCCTCCACAACAATCGTCGTGGAGCCGGCGGCTCCGCCCTGAACGAAGTGCGAAGTCGGCCAGGACAACAGGTTGAAGGAGAGTGAGGAGTGAAGGCGGCCCAACATCAGGAGTTGATCAACACGCTGGAAGAGCGCTTCCGGCAGCACATGATTCGTCATGGCGGGATGGACTGGAGTCTGGTCCTGGCCAGGCTGGAAGCCCATCCCGCAAAAGTCGCGGTGCTGCAAGGGATGGAGACCACGGGCGGGGAGCCGGATGTGGTGGGAAGGGACCAGGAGAGCGGCGGGGTCGTCTTCTGCGATTGCTCGCCGGAAAGCCCCATGGGCCGCCGCCGCTTTGCTATGATCGCGACGCCCTGGACGCGCGAAAGGAAAACAAGCCCAAGGGATGCGCGTTGGAAACGGCCTCGGACATGGGCCTTGAGCTGCTCACGGAGCAGCACTATCGGGCGCTGCAGGAGCTTGGGGAGTTTGACAGGAAGACCTCAAGCTGGATCAGGACCCCGGACGAGATCAGAGTCCGGGGGGGCGCCCTTTTCTGCGATCGGCGATATGGGCGCGTCTTTGTCTACCACAACGGCGCGGAGTCCTACTTCGCGGCCAGGGGCTTCCGTGGCCGGGTGGTGGTGTGAGCCTGGGGCAGGTGGGGCGGAATGAAGCAGGGGTCGCATCAAGGCGGGGAAACCATGGACGCGGAGCAGATCCTCGATCGATTGGAAGATCCGACCGCGCTGGAGGCGCTGCACCGGCAGTCGCCCAAGGACTTCCGCCGCGCCCTGGCTGCGGCGCGCGCCATTCGGCCCGACGAGATCGTCCTGCGTGTCTGGGAGGCGCGGCTCGCCCCCGGCCAGACCAAGGCCCCGGGGCTGCGGGAGCTGGTCCCGGCCCTCGCCATCGCGCTGGGGGGCGGTCTGCTGGTGCGCGTTCCCGCCTTCTGGCTCGACTTGGAGTGGTACTACCCGCGCTTTGCGCCCCTGTGGGTCATCCTTGGCCTGGCGCTCTACTTCTGGCGGGAGGGGCGCGAGCGGGGCCGGCTGACGGCCGGCCTGCCGCTGGCCGCGCTGGCCGGCGCCCTGGCCGGCCTGCTGCCCGGCGACGGCGACTCGGTGGCCATGGCACTGATCCACCTGCCGATCCTCTACTGGGTTTTCCTGGGCTTCGTCTTCACCGGCCCGGCCTGGCGTGGGACGGAGGCGCGCCTCCGCTTCCTTCGCTACAACGGCGAACTGCTCATCCTGGGCAGCCTGGTCGCGCTGGGCGGCGGCGTCTTCAGCGCCATCACCATCGCGCTCTTCGAGCTGACCACGCCGGGCAGCGCGGAGTGGTACGCCAGGAACATCGGGGTGGTGGGCGCCGCGGCGGTGCCCCTGGCCGCGACCATCCTCTACGACAAGGTCTTCCACCGTCACACCGGGATCGCCTCCATGCTCGCCCGCATCTTCGCGCCGCTCTTCCTCGCCATGACCTGCACCTACCTCGTGACGGCCCTCGTGGGCGGTCAGAACCCCTTCGTCGACCGCACCTTCCTCATCACGGTGAACGGGCTGCTGGTGGTGGTGCTGGGCATGGCCCTGCTCTCCACCGCGGAGCGCGGCGGGGACGACGCGGTGGGCTGGGTCGACCACATCAACCTGGCCCTGCTGGCGGTGACGCTCCTGATCGACCTGCTGGCGCTCTCGGCCATCGTGTTCAGGCTCGCCTCCTTCGGCTTCACGCCCAACCGGGTGGTCGTGCTGGGGGCCAATCTCTTCATCCTGGCCCATTTGGCCCTGCTCTTCCGCGCCCAGCTTGGCTTCGTGCGCGGCGGCACGGGGGTCGACGCCTGTCGCCGGGCCGCGACCGGCTTCCTGCCGGCCTACGGGCTCTGGGCCGCGATCGTGTGCCTGATCCTGCCCCTCGTTTTCCGCTTCACATGAGAGCTGTCGCGTTCAGGGAGCGCGGCCGCCCGAGGCGGCGGCCGGCCGGGCGGACCCGCCGCGGGAAAGGAGATGGCCATGATGGAATGTGACGGGGTGCGGCTGCGGCCCCTGGAGCCGGAGGATCTTGACCTGCTTCACGCCTGGGCCTGTGACGAGCAGCTGGGCTTCCTGTCTGGCTGGGGCCCGCCGGAGGGGCGCGCGGCCTTCCACCAACGGCGCCGGGAGCCTGACCCGGTGGCGGGTGAAGGAGCAAGGATCCAGTCATGGCCCTGAAGACTCTCGGTCTCTTCCTTCTCACCGCGGTGGCGGAGATTCTCGGCTGCTATCTGCCCTACCTCTGGTTGCGGGAGGGAAGGAGCGCCTGGTTGCTGCTGCCGGCGGCCCTCAGCCTGGCCCTCTTCGCCTGGCTGCTCTCCCTGCACCCCACGGCGGCGGGACGCGTCTACGCCGCCTACGGTGGGGTCTACGTGGGCGTCGCCCTCCTCTGGTTGTGGGCCGTGGACGGTTTGCGCCCCACCATGTGGGATCTTGTGGGGGCGGCCGTTGCGCTGGCTGGCATGGCCATCATCATGTTTGCGCCGCGTGGCGCCTGACCTGCCGGCCACCCAAGGCCTGGCGGAACCCGGACAACCCAACGCAAAGGAGACTCACATGAAGCCTGGAGCCCGCAACCAGATTCGCGCCAAGGTCACCTCCGTGACGCGCGGCGAGGTCATGTCCCTGGTCAAGTTCGAGGCGGAGGCGCCCGCCGCCATGGCCTCCGTCCTCACCAGCGAGTCCGTCGACGAGCTGGCCCTTCAGGTGGGCGATCGCGTCACCCTCCTGGTGAAGGCCGTGCATGTCATGCCGGTGAAGGAATAGCCCCCGTCACTTTTTCAATGCCAGGTTGGTGCCAGGCCGGTGCCAGGTCGGTGCCAAGTTGGTGCCAGGCACTTGACCAATGGGAAGGCGGCTGCACCCTCGCATGAGTGACGCAATTGGTCTGAAGGCCCCTACCGACGTGAGACAGGGTGTCCTCCCGGCATGCGGATTGCATTGTGATCGATGAAAACAGAGCGAGCCATGCCGCCCCAGCGTCCCCAGCGCTTCTTCCTGGAAAGCCTGCCCCGCACCCTGGCCCTGGGTCTGCTGGCCGTGCTGTCCTTCGCGGCCGGCGCCGGGCTGCTGGCTGAGTTCTGGCTGGCGCCCGGCGTGGGCTGGGAGGGCCGTTCCTATATGATGGAAGGGACCGCCGGCTGCGCCACGCTGGCGGACCTGGACGGGGACGGCCGACAGGAGCGCCTGGTGATCCCGCGCCCACATTCATCCCTGCCGCCCTCCATCAAGATCAACCGGCAGCAGCCGGACACCCCGCTGCCCAACCTGCAACCCTTCCTCGCCGGACGCCATTTGCTGCCGGAGCTCTTTGCCGCATCCAGCGCCGACGGCAGCTCCTGGCTGGCGGCGCTCACGGCCTCGGCCGACACCACCACCATCTTCCTGAACCTGTGCCGCCGGCGGCCCCATGAATCCGACTACCAGATCTACTGGCAGAACCCGCTCTTCACCCCGGCCACCCATCCGCATTCCTGGCAGAACGCGCCGGAGCTGAGCTGCTTCCTCTTCGTCCCCACCGCCGCGGGCGAGCGCGCCCTGATCTCTGTGACCGCGCACTTCCTGGGGTGGCGCGGAGTGGTCATGGCGGATCTGGGCGGGTCTGAGCCCGGCTTCCAGTTCTTCCCCTGTGGCGCCAGCCAGAACCGCCGGGCGGAGGACCTGGCCCTGGACGTCCACGGGCGGCCGCGCCTCTACAGCGAAGGCCTGATCGCCAGGAACGGCAACAGGCTGGGCGGCCTGGACGACAGCTGGGGAGGGCTGCTCTCCTTCGATCCCGACTCCGGCTTCCGCCCGGGCCTGAACCTGGGCGTCGCCCACAACAGCTACGGGGTGGTGGTCGCGCCGGACAAGCGCCACCTCCTGCTCCACACCTCCATGCGTTTCGCCCCCCAGGCGGGGGACACCTTCAACCTGGCCCTGGTGGACGGCTGGACCCAGCGCTTGTTGTGGAAGCACCATTGGCCGGGCCTGATCTCCGCCGACTGGGGCGGGACGTCGCCTGGCGCCGAGTTCCCGGAGGTGCTGGTGCTGGATGCGGAGCGCCTCAGCCGCTGTCGCATCCATCCGCTGCGCGTGACGGGGACCCTTGCCTTGCCCGCCGATGGCCACCGGCCCCGCTTGGTGGAAGGCCATGTGACCATGCGCGCCCCGCGCGACGAACTCTGGATCCTGAGCCGCGATGGGCGCTCGCGCGGACGCATCCATGTGGCCCAGCCCCGGGGCGAGCTGCTGCACTGCCAGGGTCCGGGCATGGGCCGGCTCGTCGTGCACGTGCTGCACGACGACTGGCTGGAGTCCTTCGCCCTGCTGCCGGTTCCGGTCTGGCGGCGCCTCGGTCGGCAACCTGCTACCTGGTGGGCCGGCGGTGGCGGACTCCTGGCTTTGTTCATGCTGCTGGGAGTCCGCATCCACCGCCAGGAACGCCTCCTGCGCGGCATCGTGGACGACAACGCACAGCCCGTGGCCCTGGTCGACTCCCGCGGCAAGGTGCTCTACGCCAACCGCGAGTTCCACGCCCTGTGGGCGGACGAGGGCACGCGCCGCCGGCTGGCCGCCCTGCTGGACGGCCTGGCGCCCGAGGACAGCCGCACGCTGGAGACGGGCGGGCGTTGGTTGCGCTGGTTCCGGCGGCCCCTGGAGCGCGGACCCCGCCCGCTGGGCAGCGTCTGGATCGGGTTCGACGAGACCTCCGAACGCGAAGCGAGCGAGGGACGCAAGTTCCGCAGCCTGGCGGGCATGATCACCCACGAACTGAAGTCGCCCATGACGCCGCTGCGCTTGGGGCTGGACCAGCTGCGCCGCGAGGTGGAGGCGGTCCACCCGGGCGGCACGCCGGGCCTTGAGCGCGTGCTGACGCGCATGCGCGAGGAGCTGGAGCACATGCACCAGCTGGTGCGCCAGTTCATGCGGCTGGCCGGTGAGCGGCAGCCGGAAGGGCGCCTGGATCTGCGCGGGACGGTGCCCCAGGCCCTGATCCATTGCGGCGCCAGCCACCTGCCGCAGGTGGATCTTGCCCTCCGCCTGCCGGCCGGGCCGGCCTGGATCCGCGGCGACGGGGAGGGTCTGGCCCTGGCTCTGGGCGGCCTGCTTACCAATGCGCTGGAAGCCATGGAGCGCGCCGGCCCGCTGGTGGTGGATCTGCACGAGACGCGGCGCGAGGACGGCTCGCCCGGCTGGCGCCTGGCCATCCAGGACAGCGGGCCGGGCATCCCCGACGAGCTGCGCGAGCGGATCTGGGAACCGGGCTTCAGCACCAAACCCGATGGCTATGGCTATGGTCTCTTCTTCGCGCGCAAGGTGCTGCGCCAGAATGGCGCCGCGCTGCGCCTGGAGAGGGTGGTGGAGGGCGGCACGCTGGCCCTGGTGGACTGGCCGGCGCTAGCGGACGTCAGTGGGGACGGGGCGGACGGGCCATGCCCGGACCTACCCGGCAGGACGGGGGGACAGCATGGCGGCTGAGCGCATCCTCATTCTTGAAGACCAGGAGCAGGTGCGCGCCTCCCTGGCCGACAGTCTGCAGAGCGCGGGCTACCGGGTGGAGACCCACGCCGAGGCGGAGGGGGCGCGGGAGGCGCTGCGCCACCGGCCGGTGGATCTGCTGGTGGTGGACATCCAGTTGGCGGCGGCGGACCGGGGAGGGCTGGACTTCCTGCGCGCCGTGCGCGCCTTCGATCCGGGCTTGCCAGCCCTGGTGGTGAGCGGACGGGACACGCGGGACAATGTCTTCGAGGCCGGCCGTCTGGGCGCGCAGGCCTTTCTCTCCAAGGGCTCCTTCGGCGAGGCGGAGTTGCTGGCCGCCGTGGAGGAGGCCTTGCGCCGCTTCGAAAACGGCGGCGCGCCCGACGCCCCCGGCTCCGCCCTGGAGCGCATGCTGGGCCAAAGCCGGTCCATGCGCCGCCTCAAGGCCCAGATCCGCCGCTTCGCCCCCCTGGACATGCCCGTCCTCATCAGCGGCGCCACGGGCACGGGCAAGGAACTGGCCGCCCACGCCCTCCACGAGTGCGCCCCGGAGCGGTGCGGACGCCCGCTGACGGTGGTCAATTGCGGCGCCATCCCCGAGACCCTGATCGAGAGCCACCTCTTCGGGCACAAGCGCGGCTCCTTCACCGGTGCCGTGCAGGACGCCGCCGGGCTCATCCGCCAGGCCGCCGGCAGCACGCTCTTCCTCGACGAGGTGGGGGAGCTGAGCCCCGCCGCCCAGCAGCGCCTGTTGCGCTTCCTGGAGGACGGCCTGGTGCGGAGCGTGGGCGACACGCGGGAGGAACGGGTGTGCACCCGCGTGGTGGCCGCCACCCACCGGGACCTGGGCGAGGCCGTGCGCCGGGGCCACTTCCGCGAGGACCTCTTCTACCGCCTCAACGTGTTGCCCCTGGTCCTGCCGACCCTGCGCGAGCGACCGGAGGACCTGCCCCTCCTGGCCGACCATTTCCTGCGGGAGGCAGCCCGCCAGAACGGTCTGCCGGCGCGCCGCCTGGCGGAGAACTCGCACACCGCCCTGGCCACCCACGACTGGCCGGGCAACATCCGCGAGCTGAGGAACCTGATGGGCCGCTTGGCGGCCCTCTGCGACGGCGGGGAGATCACCGTGCACGACGTGGAGCGCGAGGCTCCGGTCGCCCTGCCACTGCCCACCCATCCTTCGCCGTCCTTGCCGCAGGGCACGGCGCTTCCGGTTGGCACGTCGTCTGCGTCATCATCCCGCGGACCCGAAGCGTGGCCGGAAGCTGTTCCGGATTTTCCACGCACTGTCGCTGAAATTCGACACCTGAAGGTTTTTCGCCACGAGGTACAGCGCGCCTATGTGCAACACGCCATCCGGCTATGCGGCGGCAACGTGACCAAGGCGGCGCAGCGGCTGGGGGTGGATCGGACATCGGTTTATGGCTATCTGGGGGACGGTGCAGGCCACCCTGCGCCCTGAGGCAGCATGCCACATTTCAATTTCTCGAACTAGGGCAAAGCTCCTCGACCTCGAGGAGCAAGTGCAACAGCGGTGGCGTAGCTTGCATTTCGGATTCGGGTGATGACTTTCTCGTATGAGGAGTAGACCTTCAATGGATGTTTGAAACCATGGACTTCTCATTGCAGGGTGTTGAACATCGACTCGAAGGCGTCCAATTGCTCCTGGCTGTACTGCGACAAGTCGGTGCCCCTGGGGAGGAACCGGCGGATCAGGCCATGGCTGTTCTCGTCTGAAGCCCGATGCCAGGGGCTATGCGGAACTGCAGCGAAGATATTCAGCTCTGTGGCCTCGGCCAGCGCCTTATGGCAAGCCATTTCCTTGCCCTGGTCATAGGTGAGAGTCTGGCGGAGCGGCTGGGCATTCGGGCGAAGGCCTCACGGAAACTTTCCAGTGCAGTTTCCGCTGTGGCGCTCATGACCTTAACAGATAGGATGATCCGGCTGGTACGAGCCACCATTGTGCCGACGGCGAACCAGTTCCCCGCGCCCTTGATGGGGTCGCCTTCCAAGTGGCCGGGAACAGCACGATCCTCCACCTCGGGCGACCGAAGGTGGATGCTGGTCTTGTCGGGAAGGCATCCTGACGTTTCAAGATACAGCCACGCGCTTTACCACGTAATCCAACTGGGTCCCGCTGATCGTCCCGCCCGCCGATGATGGCAACGATGGGCCGTCGGACCTGGTCCCGACAGCCCATTGGCTCAAACCGCAGAATTGCTCGGGATGATGAAGGGCAGGTAGTTGTCGCGGTGGATCACTTGGTGCCCGGCGTCGGGATAGCCCATGCGCCAGGCGCTGGGCACGCTGTCACGGCGCGGGGCGCTCCACTTGAATTCTCAGCCGGACAGGCGGCCGCCCTCTTCCTCCACCAGGTCGATCTCCTGCCGGTCGTGGGTGCGCCAGAACCGGCGATTGACGTGCCGGCCCGCCATATCCAGGCCCTTGTGGCGCTCCACCACCAGGTAGCTTTCCCACAAGGCGCCCAGGTCCTCGCGCAGCGGAAACGGGTGGATGGGCGGCCGTGGGGCGCGCAACTCCGCACCGCCGAAGACGGTGGCACCCACCTCGGCAGGGGCCTGGGCAGACCGGCAACTCGTGCGACTGATCCGGGATGACTGGGACGCGGCCACGGCCTGGCGCAAGGTCGGGAGCGGATGAGCGGCCGTGCAGGAGGCTCCCGCCAGCGCCGGCTTGACGTGTCTTGCGGGGAGTAGTACAATCCGCCCGCAATACGCATTACGATATGACTTGCAGGTGGTGTGATGATCAGTCTGCGCTTGGGCGAGGCCCTGGAGGGCGAGTTGGAGGCGGAGGCCCGGCGAAGCGGCCGGACGCGGTCCCAGTTGGTCCGTCAAGCCCTGTTGGAGTACCTGGCGGGCGCCGAGCGCCAGCGCCGCTATGCTGGCGCGGTGGCGGAATTGCAAGGGGCCTACGGGGATCCGGCGAGCCGCCGGGAGGCGCTCGCCCGGGCGGA
>JAUXWS010000075.1 GCA_030685015.1 bacterium | reverse complement strand
GGCCACCCAGGCTGTGTCGAAGATGGCGGCCCGCGGCCCGCCGGTGAAGCCCATGTCGTTGCGCCGGGTGCCCTGCCCCGGCCACAGGGCGAAGCCGGGGTTGTCTGGGTCCTCGGCGTCCTGCCACAAGCTGTCCGGCGTGCCGGCGTCGATGCAGGGGGAGGCCGGCGACAACCACGGGATGCCCAGGACTGAGTCGAACCCGGGATCCACGTCCACCAGATTGTCCTCTCCCAGCGGCATGGCCACGGGCAGCAGGCAATTCCGGTAGATCCCGGGCAGGACATGGCTCCAGCCCGGCCACTCGTACTGGGGCAGCTCCGCCTCCATGCGCGTGATCTGGTTGTTCCAGAACAGGCAGTTCTCGAAGGTGACCACTGGGTCCGCCGGGGCGTCCAGGTTGCGGTAACCGGGCATGACCAAGTAGGGCGTCTGGCTGTTGGTGATGGTCGTGTTGCGGATGAAGCTGGGCTCCGTGACTTTCAGCCGCAGGGGCATCTGCTCCGACTGGAAGGGGATGGGCGCAAAGGCCGTGCAGCTGTCGATCCAGACATTGTCCATCTGCACTGACTTCGCTTCCAAATCAAATCCCTGCCGCGAGGTGGCCAACATCAGCACGTTGCGGAAGTGCAAGTAGGATTCCAGCTTGGCCCGGATGTTCCCCTCGTCGTTGTTGCGAAAGACCAGATTGGTGAAAAGCTTGGGAATGGTGTTCGCGGATTGATTGGTCGCCCGGTCGAGGAGCAGCACGCTGCCCACGTCGACGTCGTCCGACAAATAACCCCCATAAGGCCGTTCAAAGGCCATATTGGGCTGTCGATTGCCATCAAACACCACATTGTCAACAAGAAAATAGTCATACAATTCTGATTTGATTATGGCGCAGTATCCTTCATTCGCCCAATATGATGGCATGCTTTCAGGCTCATCCTGATCAATTATCAAGTTATCCTTGAATAGGACATCTCGGAAAATAGTACTATCCGTTCCGTAGCTTCTGAACTTCAATAAGTTTGCTCCTTGAATTCCTCATTCTGGTGTACCAGCCCCGGGGGTCAGAATCACCGTGTTGTTCACGAATCTGGCGTTCTCCAGGGTCAGCTTCGAGGTGGTCAACATGGAAGGATAGTTGTTGCTGGAATTCCAGGGTGTATACGTGCTGTCCCCCAACACACAATCCTCCACGATCAGATTGGTCAAGCGCCCATGGTGCCAGGGAGCGTCACTTGGGTGCCGTAGTTCAAACTCCCCCACCACGGAATGCCCCGTCACCCCCCGATTGCGTTGAAAAACCAAGCTGTCCAGGTGGCTTGGAACACCCCAAAACATCACGTCAAACAGCCTGTTGGCTTGCGATCTGTTGCCCACTTGGGTGTTGTCCATGAATCGCACGTTCTTCACAGTGCCTGGCCAAAATCCATTCAATACTACGAAAACACTATTACTCCATGTACAATCTTCAATGGTAATATTGCTATACTCTTGGAACCCAAGTCCTCCATTAGATTGCAATCCGGCGCTTATGAGTGTACCACTTGAAACCGCACGTCTCACATAAATATCGGAAACATAAAGGCTGTCAGAGCTACTTACATGCATTAATCCGGAATCATCCATATCACTAATTCTTACATCACTCACCCTAGTACCATTAATAGAACTAGCAACTAACAAATATCTACTCAACCCGCTTGTACTATTATCATAAGCTCTTATATGTTGCATTAACATATATTTTGGCCTACTGAATGTCTCAACCGTCTCGTCCGCATAAACACAAACGCCGGAATACCTAGACACGTTCTGAGTGAAATGAAGGCGCCTTAGCGCCACATCAGCACTGTCCGTGACGTGCACGCCACCCCCTACCCAGTGCTGCCCCACGCCTCTCCGGATCTGGAAACCGTCCAGAATGAAGCGGTGCTGGCCGCCCGTATCCACCCGGATCACCGTGCCCAGGGAATCCCCGTCCAGGATGGTCTGGGGGATGAAGAGCGTGTCCCCCGTCAACAGCGCGTGCGAAGCCAACGTCAACGTCTTGTCGGGAATCACCAGCCGCTCGAGGTAGTGGCCCGGCGCCACCAGCACCGTGTCCCCGCTGGCGCAGGAGTCCACCGCCTGCTGGATCACGGGCCACGGGTCCGGCACCGTCCAGACCGCGGCCGGGAGGGGGAGGGGCGGTCCCCCGAAGAGGAGGACCGCCACAATCATCACATGGGTCTTGTTCATGACTATGCCTACCGAACCAGGATCACCTTGGCCACGGACACCCGCTGCCCCTGCACCGCTCGTGCCAGGTACACGCCCGTGGCCGCCTGGCCGGCCGTCCAGCGGAAAGTGTGGGCGCCGGCCGGGAGGACTCCCTCATGTAGCACGGCAACGCGCTGGCCCAGGGTGTTGAAGATCTCAAGGCTCAGCGCCTCCTCCCCGTCCACCTGCACGTCCAGTGTGGTGGTGGGATTGAAGGGATTGGGGTGGCAGGAGCGGATGCCGAAGGTGGAAGGCCGCTCCAGGGGCTTCCCGGGGTCCAGGCCAGGGGCGGGCGATCCGGCCGCCACCATGGCCGGCACCAGCACGCGCTGCAGGTTCCGCAGGGCCTGACGGCGCCGATCGATGCGCTGCGCCTCCATCTCGGGTCCCAGGGCGCTCATCTGGCCCTGCTCCGGATAGGTGGCAATCTCGGCCAGGGCCGTGTTGATCAGCAGCTCGGCCTTGGCATAGCCGTCTTTCTCGATCAGCAAGCTGTCCAGCAGAGCCTCGGCGGCTGGGCGGTCGCCGTGCATGGCCTCCACACACCATGCGCTGCAGACCTGGAAAATGGACAAGAGGTCGTCCACGGGTTCCGACTCGTCCGCCGCGCTTTCCAGCCCGGCCCGGATCAGCGGATAATCCTCGGCGCCGTACTCCGTATAGAGCCCGATGGCCTTGATGATGCCAGTCACCTCCGTGCAGTACTTCGATTCGGGGTAGTCCTCCAGAAGCTCGATCCAGTAGGCGACGGCCGCCTCATGGTTCTCGATCTCCGCGGCCTCTTGTCCAAATGCGTACAAGTCGTTCTCCCCACCCTGGCCCTGACAGGGGACGAAGAGGGTTGGGCAAGTGGCCAGCCAGGGCGAGAAGGTGCTCACAAAGCCCGGAATGTGGTTCTCCGGACTTTCACCATTGTCACAATCTTCTCCCCAGAAATTGTAAGCCCAGTTGGAGGATCCACCTGACGAAACAATGAATTGATAACTTGGCGCGTAATTATATGCTGCAAAAGCATTGTATCCGCACTCAAGATCAGTCCAGGTTTGAATTGCCTCGATCATGGGGTAATTTTCGTAGCCAACCGCATCCTCCTTGAAGAACTGATTGTTCGCCCCGTTCTTCATGTTCAAGGTCGCGGTTGCCGCAAGGATGGCTCCAGCCTCGACATTGTCAAATACATTGTGGTGCAAGTTGAGGGTCGCCCCGCCGAGCAGCACGGGGAAATTCAGATCTCCATTGTCCTGCGCGTTGAACTGATTGCTGGCGATGATGTGGCTTGGATTCGGCACAGTGCCATAATGCATCAATTTCCAGTACCAATTGTTCGGATAATCGTTGATCCTGTCGAAAGTGTTGTTCAGCACATCCACGTCCGAATACTGGACATCAATGCATCCAATCCCCATCACTCCATTTTGAATGTGCGTTGCCGTGAAGTCAAAATTCCTGAACTGGCCATAACACACGGCATCAAATATGACTTCCGTGTTTTGATAAGCGTTGAATTTGACGTTCCCGCTGGCGCCATTGAGATCAACATCACAATATCTGAAACACAAGGCGCCGTTGTAGAAATCAGGTGCTCTGTTGAATAGAACGCCATTGAAACTCGTGACCGCTTGGCTGGGTGCCGTGGAGGTTGATCCAAAGGAGATGCTTCCGCTGTCCAGCGAGCCGACAATGGCCGTTCGCGCGCCATCTGGGTCTCCAACAACAATGTTGTAACCGTTCGTGTTATCCGTGTCGCTGAAAATCATCGTATAGCCGTCGTCATTGCGGATGGTCGTTCCCTCTGGAATCACCAAGTCCGTGCCGGTGAAGGTCGTGTAGCCAATCACCTTGTACCAGCCCCGCTCCGTCAGGGTAGTGGTGCCGCTGACCTCCACCTCCTCGTACTTGGGTGTCCAGCCAATATCGGCGCGGGTGAGATCGAAGTCCCATGGCTCATCAGGGTCGCCGGCTTCCAGGGCGGGGGAATCCCAGCGCAGGCGGAGGTCCCCGCGGCGGGGGTCCACCAGGCGCAGGTCGGGGACCTGCACCAGGCCGGGCCGGGCCGGATCATGCGGCCGGGCCGCGCGGTCGCTCATGGACCACGAAAGTTGCACGGCGCCGTCCTTCTCCTCCTGGATGGCCGGCCCCGGCCCGCCCCCGCCCAGCAGGCAGGACCTCAGGCGCGCCGTGGCACCCGCCGCCACCTGCACCAGCGGCCCAAAGCCTGGAGCCCACATGGTGCTGGAAGAGAACAGGGCGCGGCCGCCGCGCAGCTCCACCAGCGGGGGAGTAAGTGTCCGCTTCGCCTGACGGGTGTCCGCCACCTCGTCCGGCATCTTGGACCATCCTGCCCGGCGCGCCCGGGGCCTGGCCCAGAGCCGGCACCGCTCAACCACCAGCCGTGCCTTGTCTCCCTCACAGACCAGAAGCGAGGCTCCCCCCGCCTTGCCCGCCACCACGCAGTCGCGCAGGATGAGAGTGCCGTGCACGAGGGCGGCGGGCCGGGAGCGGGAGGCGGTCAGGGTGGCGCCCTCCAGCACGAGGCTGTCCCCCGCCGCCACCACCAGCGGCCGGGCCGCGGCGGCGGAGCCGGAGATGAGCAGGAGGAGCATCAGGATGAGGGGTGCCGGTGCCACGGCTGCAAATACGGAAACGCTGCGGGGCGGGACAAGCACAAAGAGCCCGGTCCCGACTCTCCCTGTGGCGGGTGTGGGCGGCAATGGGGACGGAGGAGGGGGCTTCCGCTCGCCCACTTGTTTGCTTCTTGACGGCCCTCATTCCATCTTGGCGGGCCACCCGCGGCGGGTGGATCAACCCCTCAACACAGGAGCGACCCCATGAAGGATATCCTCGCCAAACTGGGCATCGAGGAACTGAACCAGGGCGCCAGCACGGGCAGCTGGATCACCTGCAAGGGCAACGTGCTGGAATCCGCCTCGCCCATCGACGGCAAGGTGCTGGCAGGCATCCAGCAGTGCGAGATGGCCGAGTACGAGCAGGTCATGCGCACGGCCGAGCAGGCCTTCCGCGAGTGGCGCATGTGGCCCGCCCCCCGGCGCGGGGAGATCGTCCGCCAGCTGGGCGAGGAACTGCGCGCCCACAAGGAGGAGCTGGCCGCCCTCGTCACCCTGGAAATGGGCAAGGTGATCCAGGAGGGGCGCGGCGAGGTGCAGGAGATGATCGACATCTGCGACTTCGCCACCGGCATGAGCCGTCAGCTCTACGGCGTGACCACCCACAGCGAGCGGGCCCGCCACCGCATGTTCGAGCAATGGCATCCGCTGGGCATCATCGGCGTGATCACGGCCTTCAACTTCCCGGTGGCCGTCTGGTCCTGGAACACGGCGCTGGCCCTGATCTGCGGCGACGTGGTGGTGTGGAAGCCCTCGAGCAAGACGCCCCTCACCGCCGTGGCCTGCCAGAAGATCGCCGAGAGGGTGCTGAAGCGGAACGGCGTGCCCGACGGCGTGTGCAGCCTCATCATCGGCAAGGGGAGCAGCGTGGGCGACGCCCTGGTGCGCGACACGCGCGTGCCGCTGATCAGCGCCACCGGCTCCACGCCCATGGGCAAGCGCCTGGCCGCCATCGTGGGCGAGCGCCTGGGCCGCACCATCCTCGAGCTGGGCGGCAACAACGCCATCATCGTGACACCCAATGCCGACCTCAGCCTGGCCATCCCCAACATCGCCTTCGGGGCCATCGGCACGGCCGGCCAGCGCTGCACCTCCACCCGGCGCATCATTGTCCATGAATCCCTGGCCGACACGGTCATCCAGAAGCTGGCCGCCGCCTATCAGACGGTGAAGATCGGCAACCCGCTGGTCGAGGGCGTGCTGATGGGGCCGCTGGTGGACGCCGGCGCGGTCAAGGATTTGCAGAGCGCCATCGCCAAGGTGAAGGCCGAGGGCGGCCAGATGATCTGCGGCGGCGAGCTGCTGGCCGGCCCGGGCTACGAGAGCGGTTGCTACGTGACGCCGGCCATCGCCAAGGTGCGCAACGAGATGGAGATCGTGCAGGAGGAGACCTTCGCCCCCCTGCTCTACATCATTCCTTACAGCGGCGGGATCGAGGAGGCCATCGCCCTGCAGAACGGCGTGCCCCAGGGCCTCTCCAGCGGCATCTTCACCAACCACGTCATCGAGAGCGAGACCTTCCTCTCGGCCATGGGCAGCGACTGCGGCATCGCCAACGTCAACCTGGGCACCTCCGGCGCCGAGATCGGGCTGGCTTTCGGCGGGGAGAAGGACACGGGCGGTGGCCGCGAATCGGGCAGCGACGTGTGGAAGTACTACATGCGCCGCCAGTCCAACACGGTCAACTGGTCGGGCAAGACGGCCTTCGCCCAGGGGATCAACTTCGAGCTGTGAGCTTCGGCATCAGCATCAATGGCAGGAGCCCGGCCGCGCGCCGGGCTCTTGTCTCATCAGGCCCTACCGGGCCGCTCCCTCCATCAAGTGGCGGGCCAGGGAGGGAGGAGTCCAATCGGGCAGGAAGAAGGCGGCCTCGAGGAAGAGCGTGTCCTCCAACTCGGGTCCCTCCCGGTCCGCCGCCAGTCCGGGATAGATGAGTCTCAGCGTCGCCCGCCACAGGCGGCGGCGCTGGGTGCGTCCCATCCCCGGGTTCTCATGCAGCAGCCACATCCAGTACTCCCGCGCCAGGGCGAGGCGCGCCTCCTGCTGGCGCAAGAGGCGGGTGCGCTCCGCCACGCACCGGGCCGCGGCGGGCTCCAGGCCGCCCACCACCGCCTGGACCGCCTGGCGCGCCTGGGCGACGGCTCTCCGGTCGGGCAGGACCAGGACGCCCTCCCGCCGGCGGGTGGCGTCCTCCGCCAGGGCGAGGCCGGCCTCCGCCAAGTGGCGGACGAAGCGGCAAAGGTCGTCCTCCAGGGCATGGGCGTTCATGCGCAGGATGGGCAGCCGCCGCTCGGGCAGCCACAGGCAGGCGTCGAGATCGAACTTGCCGGGGTGCGACTCGATGTCCAGGAGGCCCAGGGTCGTCAGCTTGCGCAAGGTGAGGGCCAGGGCGGGGGCCAGGTAGGAGAGGCCGTCCGTCAGCTCGGCGACCAGGTCCGCCGTGCCGGCGAAGCGGCCGCCGCAGCCCTCGGCGCAGGCGGCCATGTCCCAGGGACGGCCCACCATCGGCTCCGCTCCGGCGACCAGATCCTCCGGCCGCCAGGCGACGCCCCCCTGCCCGCCGGCGGCGCGCAGGGCGTTCCAGCTGGGTTGGTCGGCGTTGCGGGCCACCTGCTCGCGCAGGGCGAGCATCTCGTCGATGAGGTCCTCGAAGGTGGGACGCAGCTCCTCAAGCAGGGCGGCCCGCTCCTCCCACACCTGGCGGCGCGCCACGGGATCCACCCCGCTCAGCAGATGCCTCATCTCGGACAGGGGGCAGGACCGGCCGGAACGCCGGATGGCCAGGTTCCCCGCCAGCAGCAGGTACTCGGTCTCCAGCACCTGCAGGCGTTCCTGCAGGACCAGGTTGCTCTCGCGATGCAGCTCCATGCGGCGCGCCAGGACCGGCCAGTCCGTCGCCCCGGGCAGGCCGTCGCGTCCGGACGCCTCCCAGGCCTTGCGATCCAGGCGGTGGCGCAGATCGGCCAGCGGCGCCCCCAGTTCCTGATGCAGATCCGTCAGCCAGCCGTGCCGCTGCGCGTCGGCGACCTGGTCGCTGAGGTCGAGACGGGCCAGGAGCAGGACCTCCTCCACCGCCGCCTCGTACTCCGCCCGCTCCTCCAGCCAGGCGGCCAGCTCGCCGGGCGTGGCCAGAGGCCGCGCCAGCAGGTCGCGGGCGTGGGCCAGGGCCGTCCGCGGCCTGCCCAGGTTCAGGTCCTCGGGCAGGCGGCGGCGGGGGGGCCGGGGCAGACCTCTCAGGCGCTGCACGGTCCCTCCACCAGCCGGCCGGCGCTCCAGACCCGGTGCGGCTTCAGATCCAGCAGGGCAGCCCCCTGCAAGGCCAGGGGATCCTCCTCCCACAGCACCAGATCGGCATGGGCCCCCGGCGCCAGGCAGCCCAGCTCCTCGCCCCAGCCCGCCGCATGGGCCGCCTCCCAGGTCATGCCGCGCAGCAGCTCGGCCACGCTCAACGCCTCGCGGGTGCCGATGAGGGAAAGGCCGCCCCGGCTCAGGCGCGTCGTGCCGTGGAAGAGATTGAGGCGGGGATCGAGGGGCTCGACGGGCCAGTCCGTGCCCACGGGCAGGGGCAGTCCCGCCTCGAGCAGGGATTTCCAGGGGAAGGCGAGGGCGGCCTGCTCGCGGGTGAGGCGCGTGGCGAAGCCGTCCTGGTCGGTGCCGCAATGCAGGGGCTGCACGCTGGGAATGATCTCCAGGCGGCGCAAGCGGGCCTTGTCCTCGCGCCGCATGAACTGGGCATGCTCGATGCGGTGCCGCCAGCCGCGCACGGCATGGCCCTCCTTGGCCAGCTCCTCGAAGCAGTCGATCACGCGGGTGACGGCCAGATCGCCGATGGCATGCACGGCCAGGCGCCAGCCACGCTCCAGGCCGCGCCCCATCCAGGCCAGCAGATCCTCCGGCGCCGCCACCAGGGTGCCGCGCCGTCCGTCCAGGTAGGGCGCGCCCATCGCCGCGCTCTGGCTGCCCAGGGCGCCGTCCGCGAAGAGCTTGAGCGTGTCCACCCGCAGGCGCGGGGAGCGATAAGGCTCGAGCAGGTAGGTGTCGGGGGCCAGGTTGCCGTCGTTGCGCCAGCCCTGGATGCGCAGGGTGAGGCGGCCCTCCTCCTCCAGCCGCTGGAAGAGCGGGAGATCGGCGCGGCGCAGGTTCTCCCCCACGCCCGTGATGCCGAAGGCATGGGCGTGGGCCTGGGCCGCCAGGATGAAGGCGAGGCGCTCCTCCTCCCCGGCCGGGGGCAGGACGGGACGCACCCAGAGGGCCGCATTCTCCCAGAGCAGGCCGGTGGGACGGCCGCCCTCGTCGCGCTCCACGGCGCCGCCGGGCGGATCGGGCCGCCCCGCGACCCCGATCAGGGCCAGGGCCGCGCTGTTGCAGAGGCAGGAATGCAGGTCGTGGGTGTCCAGGCAGAGCGGCACTCCCCCCGTCGCCTCGTCCAGCTCGGCCAGGGTGGGCACCAGGGGGCCGGGTTGCAGCCCCTGGCCCAGCACCCAGCCAGCGCGTTGGTCAGGGCCGGCCGGCACGGCGCGGGCCCGCCTGGCCAGCTCGGTGAGCAGGGAGGCGCGGTCGGCATGGTCGGAGGCCTGCACCCGGCCCAGGGCCTCGCCACCCAGGACGAGGTGGACATGGGCGTCGAAGATGCCGGGGGTCAGGGTCCGTCCGCCCCCGTCCACGACCTGGTCGGCCGGCGGCAGGGGCTGCCCGGCCGGCAGGATCCGCGCGATGCGGCCTTCCTCCAGCACCAGGCTGCCGGGACGCCGCCCCTGGCTGCGCGGATCATGAAGCCGGATGTGGTGGATCAGGGTTCGCATGGAATTCCTCACCGAGTGGATGCTGCCGCGGACGGGTCGCTGGACCACCGGGGCATCCCCCACTCATCGACGTGATCCGGTTCCCGATTCAGCCGGCCTGGCGGATGAAGTCCGGACGGCGGATGCGCTCCACGGCCACGGCCCGGCCGCTGGCCGTGTCCAGGGTGAAGAGGACGCCCTCGAGCACCGAGGCGCCCAGGGCCGACTCGTACTTCTGCGGCGTCTGCAGGAGGAAGCGGCGCAGGGCCACCTCCGACTTCATGCCGATGACGCCCTCGTGGCAGCCGGTCATGCCGGCGTCCGTGATGAAGGCCGTTCCTTTGGGCAGGATGCGCTCGTCCGAACTCTGCACGTGGGTGTGGGTGCCCGTCACCGCGGCGACGCGGCCGTCCACATGGAGGGCGAGGGCGGCCTTCTCGGCGCTCGCCTCGGCGTGCATGTCCACCAGGATGAGGGGCGGCCGGGCGCGGGCGGCCACCTCCCGCTCCACCGCCTGCAGCTCCTCGTCCAGGCGGCGGAAGGGGCAGTCGATGGGCGCCATGAAGACGCGGCCCTGCACGTTCATGACGACGAGGGGGGGCAGACCAGGAGCCATGTGGGTGGTCCAACCCCGGCCGGCCAGGCCGGGCGGATAGTTGAGGGGGCGCAGGAGGCCGGGCTCGCTCTTGAGCAGGCCGTGGATCTGGAAGCGGTCCCAGCTGTGATTGCCACCTGTCATGACCTGCACGCCGGCGGCGCGCACGCGTTTGAGGATCTCCGCGTTGATGCTCTTGCCTTCCCAGGCGTTCTCGACGTTGGCGACGCAGAGGTCCGCCCCCGTGTCGTGCAGCAGGCCGGGCAGTTCGCGGTCCAGGGCCTGCAGGCCCGGCTCGCCCACGATGTCGCCCACGAAGAGGATGCGCGCCGTCGCTTTCACGGGCGCCTACTTGGCCACGCCCACGCTGCGGAACTCCCGCACCGTGGTCACGCGGATCTGGCCCGGATAAATGACGCGGCGCTGGATCTCCTCGGCGATCTCCGTCGAGAGGAGGTCCAGCTGGTCCTCCGGCACCTCGGCCGGATTGACCACCACGCGCAGCTCGCGGCCAGCCTGGAGGACGTAGGCGTTGTCCACGCCGGCGATGCCGCGGGCCACCTCCTCGATCTGGCACAGCCGCTGGATGTAGCGGCCCATGTGTTCGCCGCGGATGCCGGGCCGGCTGAGGGAGACTTTGTTGGCCACGTGGATGAGGGTGGCCATCAGGCTGCGTGTGCCGGCATCGGCCTCCTGGAAGCGGATCGCCTCCTCGATGTCCGGCTTCTCGCCGTACTTGCGCACCAAGTCGGCCCCCAGCTGGCAGCTGTCCTGCTCCGTGTAGCCGTCCACCGCCTGGCCGATGTCGTGCAGGAGGCCGGCCCGCCGCACCCGCCGGCTGTCCACGTGCAGCTCGGCGGCCAGGATGCCGGCGATGCTGGCCACCTCCTTGGAATGGGCCAACAGGTTCTGTCCCTGGACGTTCTTGTAGTTGAGCAGGCCCAGGTGGCGGATCAACTCCTGCTGCAGGCCGTGCACGCCCAGATCCAGCATGGCCTGCTCGCCGATCTGGAGGATGGTCTGCGCCATGTCCTCCCGCACCCGCTCCACCACCTCCTCGATGCGGGCGGGATGGATGCGGCCGTCGTTGATGAGGCTGGCGAGGGCGATGCGGGCGATCTCCCGCCGCATGGGGTCGAAACTGGAGAGGAGGACGGTGCGCGGCGTGTCGTCCACCAGCAGCTCCACGCCGGTGACCGCCTCGAAGGAGCGGATGTTGCGTCCTTCGCGGCCGATGATGCGGCCCTTGATCTCGTCGGAGGGAAGCTCGAAGACGGTGACGGTGGACTGGGCGCTGTGCTCCACGGCCGTCCGCTCCATGGCGCTGACCAGGATGCGCCGGGCCTCCTGGGAGGCGTAGAGGCGGGCCTGCTCGCGGATCTCGTTGAAGTGCTGGGCCGCCTCCGACTGGACCTTGTGCTCCAGGTTGTGGAAGAGCTGGGCGCGGGCCTCCTCGGTGGTCAGGCGGGCGATACTCTCCAGCTTCTCATTCTGCTGCTCGACGATCTCCTCGGCCCGGCGCCGCGCCTTCTCCAGCCGCTCGCTCTGGCTCTCCATCAGCTGTTCGCGGTGCTTGAGGTCCAGCTCCTTGCCGCTGAGCAGCTCGCGCTTCTTCTCGACGGTCAGCTCCTTCTCGCGCAATTGGATCTCGCGCTCCTTGAGCTGCTCCTCGCGCTGCTGCTTCTTCTCCTCCAGGCGGTCCAGTTCCCGCGCCAGGGTCTCCTCCGCCTCGAGCCGCGCCTCGTGGGCCAGGGTCTCGGCCTCGCTGCGGGCGCCGCGCAGGAGGTCCTCCGCCTCGCGCAGCCGAAGCTGATAATGGGAGTTGGCGCCGCGCATGGCCAAGCGGAAACCGGCATAGAGACCCAGCGCCAGGGCCAGGATGCCGACAAGCAGTGCAGGCAGGAAAGTCATCAAGGCGTCCCTGGGTTGAGGGAAGCCGGTCGCGGCGGACGGTGGAAAAAAGCCCCTGCGGACTCGCCAGACAAAAGAAACCTCTTACATCGTCACGGTGGGTGCCCGCCAGAATGCGTCTGGGATCCGCCGGCCCCGAAGGACGACTCCGCCGAAACGAAGCGCGGCCTGCCATCGGCACTCGTGTGAGACAAGCTCCCATAGTCTATTTAATCGGTTCTTTTGCAAGGGGTTGAGCCCGCAGGGGTCCATGCCTGTGGCCCCGGCTCTCACCCGCCGGTGTCTTCTCCCGTCCTCAAATGGTCTTCGATCCGCTTGCTGAGTACATCAAGGGCGCCGGACCCGGGGGCCGCACCCTCCTCCCGGCGGAGCATCTCCCCCGCCAGATTGAGGGCCGCCAAAGCCGCCACGATGGCCGGCTCGCGATGTGTCGCGCCACGGGAGACCAGCTCCATGCGCTCCCGCACCATGAGGACGGCGGCATCGAGCTCCGCGTCCTCCAGCTCCGTGCGCAGGGGCACCCGGATGCCGTGCAGGGTCACCGTGCGGCTGACACTCATGTTGCATTCGCTCGCGGGATCAATCCCGTCATCTATGGCCACGACCCGCGTTCCGGGTCCGTTCAGTCTTCCAGGTTCTCAAGCAGCCGCTCCAATCGACTCCGGGCCTCGGCCAGGCTGGACTCGTCGGGCAGGGCCGCCAGCCGCTCGCGCAGGCGATGGCGCTCCTGCTCCAGGTCCTGCACCCGGCGGAGGGCCTGATCCAGGCGTTCCTGCAGGCGACGACACTCCCGGGCCTGCTCACCGGCCCGCTCCTGGAGGCGAAGCTCCAGCTGGCCGGCCTGCTCCCGCCATCGCCCGTGATCGGCCAGCAGCTGGTCGACCAGGGCCGCCAACCGGGTCAAGGCATCCATCTCGCCTAGCTCCGCAGCCGGGCCCCGTGTCGGGCGGCCACCCGCTCCAACAGGCGCGCCACCAGTGGATCAAGCTCCGCGTCCGTCAGGCTGCGCTCCGCGTCGTTGAAGCGCAGGCGGAAGGTGCGGCTGAGGCTGCCCGCCGGCACGCCCGGCCCTTGGTAGATGTCCTGCACCTGCACGTGGCGAAGCAGGGGCCGGCCCGTCTCCAGCAGCGTCTCGGCCAGCTCCCCCGCCGACACTCCGGCCTCGCTGACCAGATTGAGGTCGCGCAGGACGGAGGGCTGCCGGGAGAAGGGCTGGTAGCGCGGGACTCCCGGCGCGAGGCGGGACACCGCCTCCAGATCCAGATCCAGCGCGAACACCGGCCGTTCCGTTCCCAGTCCTTCGCAGACCAAAGGGTCCAGTTGGCCGAACACGCCAAGCGTTTCCCCCTGGCTGGAAAGGGCCAGGGAATTGGCGGAGAAGACGTCGCCAAGGTAGGGAAGAAAGCGAAGCCCTTCAAGGTGAAGCGACTTCAGAAGCGCCAGGACGGACTCGCGCAGATCGTGGAAGGTGAAGGGCTCGGCCGGACCCTGCCAGCCCGCCGGCCGACGATCGCCGCACAGCAGGAGGGCCAGGTGCTGGCACTCCCGGCAGCCGGTCTCGCTGGCCGGGTCCGGGTGGAACTCGCGGTCCAGCTCGAAGAGGCGCAGACTCTCGGCGCGCCGGTTGAGGTTGTGGACCGCCGTCGCCACCAGGCTGGGCAGGAGACTGGTGCGCAGGACGGACAGCTCCTCGGCCAGGGGATTGCGGATGCGGAGGGCGGGGCGCCCCGGCAGGGTGCGCTCCAGCAGGGCCGGACTGACCATGCTGTAGCTCATCACCTGGCGGAAGCCCAGGTTGATCGCCGCCCGGCGCGCACGGCCGGCCAGCTCGCGCCGCGGATTGGAGCGCTGGCCCAGCAGGACGCGGGCGCTGGTCGCCTCCGCTACTTCCTGGTAGCCCTCCAGGCGGACCACCTCCTCGATCAGGTCGATCTCCCGCTCCAGGTCGAAGCGCCAGCTGGGGGGGGTCACCGCCACCGTGCCGTCGCCCGCCAGGGCGCAGGCGGCGCCCAGCGCCTCCAGGTGGCGCACCATGCGGTCAGGAGAGAGGGCAAGCCCCAGCACGGCGTTGCAGCGCCCGGGCCGGAAGCGGATGAGCGGCGGTCGGCGCGGACGCGGATGGTCCTCGACGAGGGGACCGGCCGTGCGGCCACCAGCGATGTGGGCGATGAGAGCGCAGGCCCGGTCCAGCACCTGCGCCACGTCGTCCGGATCGACGCCACGCTCGAAGCGGCGGCTGGAGTCGGAGGCAAGGCCGGCCCGGCGGGCCCCCATGCGGATGTTGACGGGGTCGAAGGCCGCGCACTCGAGCAGGATGGTCGTCGTGTCGGGCGCGATGCCGGACTCCAGCCCGCCCATGATCCCGCCCAGCGCCACCGGCCGGGCGGCGTCGCAGATGAGGGTGTGCTCCGGCCCCAGCTCCCGCTCCACCCCGTCCAGGGTGGTGAAGGACTCGCCGGCGGCGGCGAAGCGCACGCGGATCTCGCCGCCCTGGATGCGCCGCCAGTCGAAGGCGTGGAGCGGGTGGCCCAGTTCCCACATCACATAGTTGGTGGCGTCCACCACGTTGTTGATGGCGCGCAGGCCCACCGCCTCCAGGCGATCCACCAGCCAGCGCGGGCTGGGTCCGACCGCGACGCCCTCCATCAGGCGGGCGGCGTAGCGCGGGCAGCCCGCGCAGTCCGGCGCGATGGTCACGCGCAGGGAGGGTCCGCCCTCCGTGCTGGGTGCGGCGGGCAGGGCGGGACGGGCCGGCTGCCAGCCGTTGAGGGCGGCCAGGTCGCGGGCGATGCCAAGGATGGAAAGGGCGTCGCCGCGGTTCTGGGTGATCTCCAGGTCCAGCACCACCTCGCTCAGGCCGAAGTCGCGGGCCAGGGGATCGCCCGGCCGCCAGCGCGTGGCGTCCAGCACGAGCAGGCCGCTGTGATCGTCGGAGAGGCCCAGCTCCACTTCGCTGCAGAGCATGCCCTCGCTCTCCACGCCGCGGATGCGCGCCTTCTTGAGCGGCTGATTGTCCAGGCCGGGCAGGCGGGCGCCCAGCCGCGCCAGGGGCACGGTCAGGCCCTCCACCGCGTTGGGGGCGCCGCAGACCAAGGTGAGCGGCTCCGCGCCGTGGTCCACCGTGACCAGATGCAGGCGGTCGGCGCCGGGGTGGGGCTCGACCCGCTCGATGCGGGCCGCCACCACCCCTTCCAGGCCGCGCTCGATGCGCTGCACGCCCTCCACCTCGAAGCCCAGCATGGTCAGCTGCTCGACCAGGGCCTCGACCCCCGCCGCGCTGCGGTCCACGGGAATGAAATCGGAGAGCCAGGAGAGGGAGATCTTCATGTTGCGGTCCGCCAGCTGGTGGTGCGCCCGTGCCCTGTCATGCGCTAAAACTGCTCGAGGAAGCGCCAGTCGTTCTCATAGAAGTGCCGGATGTCGTCCACGCCGTAGAGCAGCATGGCCATGCGCTCCACGCCCAGGCCGAAGGCGAAGCCCGTCCACTCCTCGGGGTCGATCCCGACGCCCTCCAGCACGGCGGGATCCACCATGCCGCTGCCGCCCATCTCCAGCCAGCCCGACTGCTTGCAGACGCGGCAGCCGGCTCCGGCGCAGAGGAAGCAGCTGACGTCCACCTCGGCGCTGGGCTCGGTGAAGGGGAAGAAATGCGGCCGGAAGCGGATGCGCGTCGCTGCGCCGAAAATGCGGCGATAGAACTCCAGCAGCGTGCCCTTGAGGTCGGCGAAGGTCACGCCGCGGTCCACGTAGAGACCCTCCACCTGCATGAACATGGGGCTGTGGCTGGCGTCCGGCTTGTCGTTGCGGTAGACGCGCCCCGGCGCGATGATGCGCAGGGGCGGCCGCACCTGTTCCATCACCCGGATCTGGACGGGGCTCGTCTCGGTGCGCAGCATGTGGCCCTGGGCCAGGTAGAGGGAGTCGCTCTCCAGGCGGGCCGGATGCCAGAAAGGCGTGTTGAGCATGTCGAAGTTGTAGCGCTCGCTCTCCACCTCGGGCCCGTCCTCCACGGTGAAACCCATGTGGGCGAAGACCTCGGTGATGCGGTCGAGGATCTGCTGCAGGGGGTGCGCGCCGCCCAGGGGCACGGGGTGCCCGGGCAGCGTGAGATCCACCGGCGTGACGCCCGCGGCGCGGCGCAGCGCCTCCTGCCGGGCCTTGAAGGCCGCCTCCAGCTCCTCCTTGAGCACATTGACCAAGGCCCCGAAGCCGGGCCGCTCCGCCGGGGGCAGCTCCTTCATCTGCTTGAAGAGATCCTGCAGGCTTCCCTTGCGACCCAGCCAGGCCGCCCACAGGGCGGCGAGCCCCTCGCGATCGGCGGCGGCGGCCAGGGCGGCGTGGAAATCCGCCCGCAGTTTGTCCAGGATGCTGCTCATGTCGCTCCCTTCCCGGTGTCCCTCTCCCCGTGGGGCGGCGAGGGTCCGGCGGCGTGATATCTGCGAGGCCTCCCGAGCGCAGGCGGGCCACCCCGGGAGGAGTGCTCACGGAAATGTCCCCCGCGGGGGACATTTCCAGGTGCGATTCCGTTCGGCGCTAGCGCAAGGACCGCACCAGCTGCCCGAAGGCCTCCGGTTCGCGGACGGCCATGTCCGCCAGCTGGCGGCGATCCAGATCCATCCCCTTGGCGGCCAGCAGGTGGATGAAGCGGCTGTAGTTCATGTCGGCGTCGTGCAGGCGCACGGCGGCGTTGATGCGGGCGATCCAGAGGCGGCGGAACTCGCCCTTGCGGACCTTGCGGTGGGCCGTGGAGTTGGCCAGGGCGCGATCGACGGCCTGCAGGGTCTGGCGCAGCAGGTTGCGCCGTCCGCCGCGGAAGCCCTTGGCGGCTTCGAACACGCGCTTGCGGCGGGCCTTGGAGGCGGGGTTGTTGGTTGCTCTCGGCATGGGGGGGCCTCCTTAGCTCAGGATCATGCGCTTGACGCGCGGTTCATCGGCGGGGGACACCAGGGCGCTTTTGCGCAGGTTGCGCTTGCGGCCGGGCGACTTGCTGGTGAGGATGTGGCTGCCGTAGGCCTTGTGGCGCTTGACCCGGCCCTTGCCGGTCAGTTTGAAGCGCTTCGCCGCCGCGCGGTTGGTTCTCATTTTGGGCATGATCTATTCCTCCGTCTTCTTCTTGACCGCGGTCTTCTTGGGGGCCAGCAGGGCGCTCATGCTGCGCGGCCCGTCCATTTTCGGCTCCTGCTCGATCAGGATGATCTCCTTGAGGATCTCCAGGAACTTATCCAGGGCCTCCTGCCCGAACTCCTTGTGCGTGATCATGCGGCCGCGAAAGATGACGAAGGCCTTCACCTTGTGGCCGTCCTCCAGGAAGTCCCGCGCCTGGGCCGCCTTCGTCTCCAGGTCGTGCTGGCTGATCTTGGGCGTCAGGCGCACGCCCTTCACCGTGATCGTGTGCTGTTTGACCTTGGCGGCCTTGTCCTTCTTGGACTGCTGGTAGAGGAACTTCCCGTAGTCCATGATCTTGCAGACCGGCGGATCGGCGTTGGGCGCGATCTCCACCAGGTCCAGGCCCTCATGCTGGGCCATCTCGACCGCCGCCAGCGTGTCCACGATCCCCGCCTGCGAGCCGTCCGCCGCGATGAGGCGGACGCTGGGGATGCGGATGTTCTCGTTGATCCGATGCTTGGGCACCAGGATGGCCGGGCGCTGCAGGAACTTCCTTCTGGCGATGATGGACTCCTTGTGTTGGGCCTGCGCGGTTCAGGCATGTGGCCGCCCTGCGGCGGCCGCCGCGACGGGGCTTCAGGCGCCGGTCGCCGGAAGCTCCTCCTCCAGGCTGCGCCCGTCCACGAGCCGGCGCAGCTCCATGACCATCTCCTCCACCGGCCGGACGCCCAGGTCGCCGCGGCCGTGGCGGCGCACCGCCACCAGGCCCTGCTCCGCCTCGCGGGCGCCCACCACCAGCATCCACGGGATCTTGCGCGTCTCCGCGGCGCGGATCTTGTAGCCGATCTTCTCGTTGCGCGTCTCCAGCTGGGCGCGGATCCCCGCCGCCGCCAGCCGCTCCTGCACGGCGCGCGCCGCCTCCAACTGCCCCTCGGTGATGGGCAGCACGATGGCCTGGACAGGCGCCAGCCAGGTGGGCAGGTTGCCGGCGAAGTGCTCGATGAGGATGCCGATGAAGCGCTCCAGGCTGCCGAAAATGGCGCGATGGATCATGACCGGGCGGTGGCGCTCGCCGTCCACGCCGATGTACTCCAGCCCGAAGCGCTCGGGCATGGAGAAGTCCAGCTGGATGGTGGCGCACTGCCAGCGGCGCCCCAGGCTGTCCTTGATGTGGAAGTCGATCTTGGGGCCGTAGAAGGCGCCGTCGCCGGGGTTGAGCTTGAAGCTGGCGCCCACCCGCCGGAGCGCGGCCGCCAACGCCGCCTCGGCATGGGCCCAGACCTCCAGGCTGCCGATGTACTTGCTCTCGGGCCGGGTGGACAGCTCCATCTCGTACTTGAAGCCGAAGGTGGCGTAGATGCGGTCCACCAGGGAGATGATCTTGACCACCTCCTCCTCGGCCTGCTCAGGCGTGCAGAAGACATGGGCGTCGTCCTGCACGAAACTGCGCACCCGGAAGAGGCCGTGCAGCACGCCCGACTTCTCGTGGCGGTGGACCTGGCCCAGCTCGGCGTACTTGAGCGGCAGCTCCTTGTAGGAATGTGGCTGGCTGCCGAAGACGGTGAGGTGGCCGGGGCAGTTCATGGGCTTCACCGCGAAGGCGCCTTCGTCGATCTTGGTGAAGTACATGTTCTCGCCGTAGTTGTCCCAGTGGCCGCTGCGGTGCCACAGCTCCTCGGAGAGGATGATGGGCGTGCGGATCTCCTGGTAGCCGGCGGCGCGGTGCAGTTCGCGCCAGAAGCCCACCAGCTCGTCCCAGACGATGGCGCCGTTGGGATGCCAGAAGGGGAAGCCCGGCCCCACCTCGTGGAAGGAGAAGAGCTCCAGCTCGCGGCCCAGCTTGCGGTGGTCCCGCTTCTTCGCCTCCTCGATCATGAAGAGGTACTGGTCCAGCTCGGCCTGGCTGAGGAAGCTGATGGCGCGCACGCGCTGCAGCTGCTCGTTCTGCTCGTCGCCGCGCAGGTAGGCGCCGGCCACGCTCAGCACTTTCACAGCCTTGATCCTGGCTGTGTCCAGCAGGTGCGGACCGCGGCAGAGGTCGGCCCAGGCGCCCTGCTCATAGACGGAGACAGCTTCGCCGCGGGCCTCGATGGCGTCGATGAGGTCCAGCTTGAAGCGCTCGCCGCGCTCCTGGAAGAAGCGGCGCGCCTCGGAGGCGGGCAGTTCCCGGCGCACCAGGCGCTCCTTGCGCGTGAGGATCTCCCGCATCTTCTCCTCGATGCGGGGCAGGTCCTCCTCGCCGATGGGCTGGGGGAATTTGATGTCGTAGTAGAAGCCGGCCTCGGTGGGGGGGCCGTCGTCCAGCATGGCTTCCGGCCACAGTTCCTTGACCGCCTGGGCCAGGACGTGGGCGGAGCTGTGCCAGAAGACGGCCTTGCCCGCCTCGTCCTCCCAGGTGAGGAAGCGGACGCGGGCGTCCTTCTGCAGAGGATGGACCAAGGAAAGGATCTCGCCGTCCAGTTCGGCCGCCAGGGCGGCCTTGGCCAACGAGGGACTGATTTCCTTGGCGACTTCCAGGGGCGTGGCGCCAGGCTGGACCTGGCGGCAGGCGCCGTCTGGAAAGGTCAGGGTCAACATGAGCCCGGCCTTTCGTTTGCCCGGGGTGACGTGCGCCAATGACGTCATCCCCTTGTGGGCCAAAGGCTGCGCCTTCGGCCATGGGCGGCACAGGAATCGAACCTGTGACCTCTAGCGTGTCGAGCTAGCGCTCTAACCAACTGAGCTAGCCGCCCTTGAAGCCGCGAAAGGTAGAGTCCTGATGGGCGGGAGTCAAGGGGATCCACGCCAGGAGGCAGGGTGGACCCGGCCCCACCTGCGGCATCCAGCCTTCAACACCCGGCATCCTGTGCCCAGCAGGCCGGTGAATCAGGGCCGCGCCACCAACCCAAGCGACCCACCCAACATCATCGCCACAACCATCGGCGTTGAACCCGTTCTCCAACAGAGCCTTTCTCCGGAAGGTCAATTGTGAACCGTGCATGAAGGTCCAGATTTGGCCGGTTGTGCCTTCAGCCCAACAACTCGGGCAGCCCGGCCAGAAACTCGTCCAGGCCGCAGATCCAGGTGGAGGCGGAACGCAGATCCTGCCCGCCGGCGGTGACCACCACCCGGGTGCCCGCGCCGATCCAGTCCGCGGCGAGACTCAGGCGGGCCACATCGCGGGGGTCGGCCTGGCTGCTCAGCTTGATCTCCACGGCCACAGGCGCGCCCGCCCCTTCCAGGATCAGGTCGATTTCGTACTGGTCGCTGCTGCGCAGGTAGGTGACCTGGTGGGGGATGCCCAAGCACTCCAGCAGACCTAGCGCCTGGTCGATCACGTGGCTCTCCCAACTGGCTCCCACGGCGGGGTGCTCCAGCAGCGTCTCGCCGTCCCGGATGCGCAGCAGGCTGTGCAGCAGGCCGCTGTCCCGCAGGTAGAGTTTGGGCCGCTTGACCAGCCGCTTGCCCGCGTTGCGGTGCCAGGCGGGCAGGCGCCGGGCCAGGAAGGCGCCCTCCAGCACGTCCACATGATGGTTGACCGTGTGGTAGCTGAGCCCCAGGGATTGACCCAGCCGCGAGGCGTTCCACTCCTGGCCGTGCACGGCGGCCAGCATGCGCAAGAGGCGCGCGGTCTGTTGCGGGCGGGTCCCCAGGCCCAGCTCCGGCAGGTCGCGCTGGGCCAGCAGGTCCAGGTAGTGCTCCTGCCACTCGGGAAAGTGGCCCGGATCCAGACAGCCGCCATCGGGAAAGCCCCCGCACAGCCAGTGCCGCTCCCGGGCCTCCGGCGGCAACTCGCCGCGCAGGAAGGGGCTGAGCGGCAGCACGGCCAACCGACCCGCCAGGGATTCCGCCACCTGGGTCATGAGCAGGGGGGAGACGGAGCCCAGCAGGAGAAAGCGGCCCCTTTGGTCCCGCCGCTGGTCGATGGCGGCCCGCAGGCGCGGAAACAACCCGGGCCAGGATTGGGCCTCATCCAGGACGATCAGGCGATCCCCACGGATCAGCCCGTCCCAGGCCAGATCCAGGCGCAGGCGCTCGGACTCCAGTTCCAAGTCGAAGATCTCTCCCCCGAGGGAGCGCGCCAAGGTGGTCTTGCCGCACTGACGCGGTCCCACCAAGGCGCAGGCCGGCCAGCGGGTCAGCAGGTCGTTGAGACGATGAAAGGCAAGACGGTCAATCATATCTGCAAATTAGAAGACAATTTCTGTTTTGCAACTTCACCTCCACCCCATGGCACGTGCCCTTCAACGACCGGTGCCCAGCAGGATGGTGCGCACCGTGAAGAGCAGGATCTTCAGATCCAGGCCCAGGGACATGTTCTCCAGGTAGAAGAGGTCGAGGCCCAGCTTGTCCTCCAGGCGGGTGAGGCTCTGGTCGTAGTGCTGGCGCACCTGGGCCCAGCCGGTGAGGCCGGGCCGCACGTTGTGGCGGCGGGCGTAGAGCGGCCAGCGGCGGATGTAGTCCTCCACCAGGGTCCGCTGCTCCGGGCGCGGCCCCACCAGCGACATCTGGCCGCGCAGCACGTTCCAGGCCTGGGGCCATTCGTCGATGCGGTAGCGGCGCAGCAGGCGGCCCACCGGGATGAGGCGCGGGTCGTCGGGCAGAAGGGGCGGGGGCGCCTCCTCCTCTTCCTGGCGGGCATGCTCGGCCGCATGCAGGGTGCGGAACTTGTAGAGGGTGAATTCGCGGCCGCCCCGCCCCACCCGGCGCTGGCGGAAGAGGGCGGGCGCCCCCGGCGACTGGCGGCGGATGAGGGGCGGCAGGAGAAGCAGGAGAGGCAGCCCGGCCACGAGCAGGAGCGCGCCAGCGGCCAGGTCCAGCCCGCGCTTGAGCAGGAACTGCCAAGGGGCCATCAAGTGGGGGAAGACCTGGATGACGGGCATGCCCCAGATGTCGAAGGCCTTGACGTTGCCCAGGACCAGGTCGTAGAGGTCGGGCACGATGAGGACGTCCGCCCCCTGGCGGGTGGCGCGCTGGATGACCTGGAGGAGCAGCTCGCGCTCAGGCTCGGTCACCACCACTTCCACCGCCTGGCGCTCGCGCACGAGGCGCTCCAGGTCCTCCAGGCCGCCGTCGGCCGGGGCCAGGACGGCTTCCTCCGGCCCGCCGGCGCCGAGACGGGCCACCACCCGGTAGCCCATCCCCGGATGGCGGGCGAACTGCTCCGTGAGCTGGAGGGCGCGCGGGCCGGACCCGACGATGATGGTCGGACGCAGCCCATGGCCGCGCTCCAACAGGCGCTTCTGCCCCGTGCGGAAGAGGACGCGGCCGGTGCCCGCCCCCGCCGCCAGCACCAGGCCGTAGCTGATCAGCAGCAGGCGCCCCGCGCCGAAGGCCCCGCGCCCCGGATCATAGGTGAGGACGAAGAGGATGAGCAGGCCCACCACGGTGGAGACCAGCACCTCCTGCACGGCGCGGAAGCGGCTGATGTGGTAGAGCTTGCGGTACTGGCCGCGCAGGGCGAAGATGATCAGCCAATAGACGCTGAGCACCAGGTAGACGGCCAGCGGTGGCTGGAAGGGTTCGGGCTCCAGGAAGAGGCCGGAGCGGAAGCGCAGCCACCAGGTGAGCCAGGTGGAGGCCCAGATGCTGGCGAAGTCCACCAGGAACAGGAAAACCCGCTCGAGGGAGATGCGGCGGATCCAGCTCATCTTGGGCCAGGGCGGAGGGGAGTTCGACCCGCGCTGGAGCTGGACCCTTGCGCCAGGATGCCGGTCGTGTACATTTCGCCCCGGATCATGCGCCGCGTCCCTTCACCCACCACCGGCATGCGGCGGAAGCCACGAACAACCGGCCTTGACTGGGTCGCGAAGCCCGGCAAAGGCCCCAGTTTGACAGACCGTCAGAACGAGCGCGCCACCAGCACCACCGTGAGCACCTGGGCGGCCACAGTGATGCCCTCCTTGAATTTCTGCCAGGCGGTCAGCTCCTCCCGGTACATGAGCATGAGCACGTCGCCGGGCCGGGGCTTGTAGCCGCGGCCCACCGGAATGAACTGGTCGGTGCCGGAGGGGCGGAGGCGCAGGTCCGTCAGGTTGGAGCCGCGCATCTTGCCGCCGGCGGCCTGCACGTAGCGACGCGCCGACCAGCCCTCCCGCCAGGCCATGGCGCCGGCCCGGTTGACGGCCCCGATCACCTCCACCTCGCGGCCCCGGCGCAGCACCTGGATCTCGTCGCCGTCCAGCACCTGGACGCGGGCGGGATCGAACCAGGCGCCGTCGTAGGTCAGGGAGACGCGTCCACCCTCATGGATGATGCGGCTCTTCAGGTAGTCGCGCTCGAAGCGGTTCAGCTCGGTCAGCTGCATCACTTCGCCGATGAAGCGCGTCTCCGGGTCATGGACGGGCTTGCGCAGGACGCGGAAGTGGGTGAGGTCGGCCGTGGCGGAATCCGGCCGCGCCAGGGCCAGCAGGTCGGCCAGGGTGGTGCGGCCCGCTTCCACGGGGTAGCTGCCCGGCCGGCGCACCTGGCCACCCACGCTGGCCTGCCAGACGGGATCCAGCTGGTTGCCGGCGCGCAGGTAAAGCCGGTCGAAGGGCTGCAGCTCCAGCGAGGCGAAGAGGCCGTCCCCCGGATGCAGGGTCCAGCGCGCCTGGATCCCGCCCCCGGCTCCGGCCCGCACCAGCTCGTAGTGGACATCTTCCAGGCCGGCCCGCGGCCCGCCCATGAGTTCGACCAGCCGCCGCGGCGTGTCGCCCGGACGGAACTCCTGCTCCCCCTCGCCGTGGCGGAAAGGCCCCCAGGCCCCGATGGTGGCGCCCCGCCGGCTCCAAATGACGCGGTCGCCCCCCTCGAGCATGGGGTCGTCCTCCCATGAACCGCTGCGCAGCACATGGAGGAGGTCGGCGCTGATCCGCGCCCCATCCCGTTGGATGACCACGTTGCGCCAGGCCAGGCTGTCCGCGGCCGGAAGGGGCCGCACCAGCCCGGGCAGGGTGGCGTCGGGATCGGCGACCGCCGGAGGCCGCACCGCCTCCGCCAGGGTGGCGCTCAACCGGCTCTGATAGTCCATTTCCAGCCAGCGCGTCTCCTGCCCCGCTCCCCCCACCTGCACGCGGATGCGGCGCGGCTGGGCGATCCAGAGATCCACCGAGTCGCAGGCGAAGACACGGACCAGGTCGCGGGAGACGCGGCGGCGCAGTTCGGCCAGGCTGAGTCCGGCGGCGGGCACCCGCCCCAGGCCGGGCAATTCCAGGCGCCCGTCGCTCTCCACCGGCCGCTCCTCGCGGGTCCGCTCCAGGTTGTAGGCGTAGAGGCCGAGCAGGTCGCCCGGGCCCAGGCGGTAGCTCTCGGGATCAATGGGGCGCTCCAGCACCCAGGAAGGGGCGGCGGGGGCGGGCGCCGCGGATGCGCTCCGGCCCAGTTTGCCCAGATCCTTCAGGTCGAGGGCGCCGGCCGTGGCGCAAAGGAGAAGTCCGGCCAGCACGAGGGCGGCCGGGCGGCCGAGCAGGGCTACGGTCATGGCGGGGCGATGCCTCCAACTGGGTCTGTCCTGGCTGATCAACCTGGCGCGTGCTCCACCCGCCGGCGCAGACGCTCCGTCCAGGCCTCGTGGTCGCGGTACCAGCGGATGGTGCGGCGCAGGCCCTCCGCGAAGTCCGTGCGCGGGCGCCAACCCAGCTCGCGCCCCAGGCGCGCGGCGTCCACGGCGTAGCGCAGGTCGTGGCCGGGGCGGTCCGCCACGAAGCGGATGAGCGACTCGGGGCGGTCCAGCTCCCGCAGGATCAGCTTGACGATGTCGATGTTGCGCCACTCGTTGGCGCCGCCGATGTTGTAGACGGCTCCCGCCGCGGCGCGGGTGAGGACGGTCCAGAGCGCCTCGACGTGGTCCTCCACGTAGAGCCAGTCCCGCACGTTGAGGCCCTGGCCGTACACAGGCAGCTCTTCGCCGCGGGTGGCCCGCCAGATCATGAGCGGGATGAGCTTCTCGGGGAACTGGTAGGGGCCGTAGTTGTTGCTGCAGCGGGTCAGCACCAGGTCCAGGCCGTAGGTGCGCCGCCAGGCCGCCACCAGATGGTCCCCCGCCGCCTTGCTGGCGCTGTAGGGGCTGGAGGGGGCGAGGGCCCGCTCCTCCGTGAAAAAGCCGCCCCCCCCGCCCAGGTCGCCGTAGACCTCGTCGGTGGAGACCTGCAGCAGTCGGCAGTTCCGGCCGGACCCCGCCACCGCCCGCACGGCGTCGAGCAGCACGCGCAGGCCCAGCACATTGGTGCGCAGGAAGACGTCGGGGTCGGCGATGCTGCGGTCCACATGGCTTTCCGCCGCGAAGTTGACCACGGCGTCCGTCCGGGCGACCAGGCGGTGGACCAGCGCCTCGTCCTGGATGTCCCCCTGGACGAAGTCATAGCGAGGATCCCCCTCCAGGTCGGCCAGGCTCTCGCGGCAGCCGGCGTAGGTGAGGGCGTCCAGGTTGAGCACGGTGACGTCCGGCTGGCGCTCCAGCAGCCAGCGGATGAAATTGGAGCCGATGAAGCCCGCCCCGCCCGTCACCAACAGTCTCATGTCCCGCCCTTGCAGCTCGTTTCTTGATGGCATTCCCGGCGCAAACCGGCTGGTCTGTCACGCCGGTCGTCGCCCGGGTGATTGCGGACCTCAGTCCTTCGCCCCGGATCAGGCCTTGGCCATGCGGCGGCTCTCCAAGGCCAGGGCGACGACGAGCACCACCAGGGCCGTGCCCGCCATCCAGGGCCAGGCCAGCAGATCCTGGAAGCGGCCGATGGCCAGGCTGATGCGGCCCATCACCGTGTAGCCGAAACTGGCGCCGAAGCTCATCATGAGGAAGGCGATGCCCACCTTCGACACGGCGCCCAGCGCCCCCGTGTGCTTTTTCGAAAAGAAGAAGTAGAAAACGCCGGCGCAGACGCCCAGCACCACGAGCAGGTTGGAGAGGATCTCCACCAGCATGCGCAGGCGCACCTGGCCGGCCGAGACCTCCACCCCATGGGCGGCCAGGTAGGCGGCGGGATCGGCCCGGAGAGCGGCGGACTGCTCGCGGGTGAAGGGCGTGGACAACTCCGGCGAGCTGTGCGTGGCGATGGTGCCCAGCAGCCAGGTCTGACGCAGGTCGCGCAGCTCCCGGCGCAGGCCGCGGCTCCAGAAGGCGAGGAAGTCCGTCTCGGCGGCGGCGCGGGCCTCGGCCGGCAGGTGGGCGAAAAGGTCGAGGCGGGCCTCCAGTTCGGCGCGCAGGCTGCCGGGGACGGGAGCGAGGCGCCGCAGGAGGTCGTCCAGTTGGGCCGCGTTCCAGTCGGCCAGGCGGTCGGGTCGGGGATTGACCTCGCTGAGCAGGGAGTCGGCCAGCCGCCGCGTCACGGGCAGGCTCCAGTCCCGCGCCGCGCCGCCCGTGAAGCCGCTCTCCTTCAGGACCTGCACCAATGGCGGGCGGTCCGGTGGAAAGGCGAGGGCCTCCGCCGCCACGGGGGGGGGCAGCTCCAGCCGGGGGGCGAAGCCCTCCACCAACGCCGCGCGGCCCAGGGGAAACTCCAGCCAGACACGGGTGGAGACCAGGGCCAGCCGCTCCTGCCAGGGCGCCAGCTCCTGCTCGAGCCGGGCCAGATCCTCCCGCCGCAGGACGAGCGTCTCCAGGCGGGCGGCCCGCGTGGAGTCTTCCAGGCCCGGCTCCTGCCCGGCGGCCACCAGCAGCGCCTCCTCCAGCGGACGGCCGCCCAGCTCCCGGCAGAGCAGCGCTTCGAAGTCGGTGTCGCGGGAGACCAGCTCGGCCTGGCGGACACGCATGGTCTTGAAGGCGTCGCGCACGCCGACCCCCGCCGCCGCAGGGTCGTCGACGGAGGCGAGCCGGTTGAGGCGGATCTCCAGCTCCCGTTGCCAGGCCGTGCCGGCGCGCACGGCGCCGGCCGAATCCAGCGGCGCCATCCAGCCGCTGATGGTCGCCACCTGGTGGGCGCGCCGGGCCTCCAGCTCGCCCAGGGGCAGCACGCCGCCCTCGGTCAGCGTGGTCGTGATCGTCTCCCGGCCCGTGAAGTCCTTCATGGTGGCTTCCAGCTGGGGGATGAGGGCGCCCTGGGCCGATTGGATGATCTGGATGCCGGCGAAGGCGCCGATCACATAGGCGAGCGGCCAGCGGCTGAGCCAGTGCAGCTTGCGGCTGATCTTGAAGAGCATGAGGATGCCCAGGGCCAGGAAGAGGTAGTAGATGAACTGGCCGTGGGCGAGGCGCTCCCACAGCCCGACATCGTAGGCCAGGTAGTCCTCGGGCAGCAGGCGGCCCTGGCGGAAGAGCAACTGCTTGACGGCGTCCACCGGCGGCAGCAGGCGGTCCACCAGGTTGGGGCGCAAGATCTGGAACCAGACCAGGGTGATGCCGTAGCCGGTGGAGGTGCCCACGAAGACGTGCTCGGCGAACTTGTAGTAGGGGTTGTCCTTGTAGAGGAAGCTGAAGATCATCAGCGTGGCGAAGCAGGTCAGGAAGGCGCCCAGGGCCTCCGCGGAGAAAAGCCAGTCCAGCATCAGTGCTTCCTCCCGCGCGTCGTGAAGTAGGCCACGTTGCCCAGCGCGATGAAAGCGATGATGAGCAGGTGGCCGAAGCTCTGGGCGTCCATGCCGCGGGTGGCCGTCCCCGGCACGCCCACCAGCAGCTCGTAGTCGGCGCTGCCCTTCATCCCGCCCGCCAGCCCGACGAGTTGGCCCGCCTCGTAGTAGGGGATGTTGTCCGGCGCCATCACCGCCGTGCAGGAGGCGACCATGCGCAGGCCGAAGCGGCCCTGGGCTGTCTCCACCCATTCCTTGGTGCCCGGGCTGCCGCCCGACACGTTGACGAAGAGGTCGCTGTCGCCCAGCTTGCGCATCCGCTGCATGATGGGGATCTGGGCGATGGGCGTGCCGTCGTAGCTCTTGGGGAAGGTGGCGTGGATGTTCTCCCCCATGCCCAGCATGGCCAGCTGGCGGCCATCCTTGTAGCCCAGGTTGACGTAGTCAATCTTGTCCTGCAGGCCCAGCGCCCGGATCTCCTCCACGGCCAGGGCCTGGGCGATGGCCTGGTTGACCAGGGGCGGCGCGCCGGGCCAGAGGCAGCTCACCACCACCTTCAGCTTGCGCCGGAACAGATGGTGGAAGAGCGCCTCGGTGAAGGGTTGCAATTCGGGCTTGGAGCCGGGATCGTAGTCGCAGGAGATGAGGACGAGGGAGCCTTCGTCGAGATCCTCGATCGCCTGGTAGAGGCGCTGCACGGCGGGATCCGGCCGGAAGGGGAGGCCGAAGGGCACGATGAGCGGCGTGAGGATGCACAGCGCCATCAGGAGGAAGATCCAGCGGCGGTCCAGGGCCAGGAAGCGCGTGAGCCAGCGGGTGAGGGTCTTCATCACTCGCCTCCCAGGTAGCTGCGCTCCAGGCCGAGGATGACCCGCAGGCCCGTCGAGATGGCCCCCAGGGCGGCACCGATCATGATGGCGCGCTTGCCCGCCAGGTTGGGGAAGTTCATGATCCAGTCGCTGATGGCGGGAAAGGCGCTCCAGATCTTCTCCCCCAGCGGGATGCGGCCCACCATCACCAGCGTGGCGCAGACGAGGAGCAGGGTGGCCTCCACGCTGCGGGCGCGGAAGGCGCGGAAGGCGGCGCTGGCGATGTAGAAGGCAAGCAGGCTGAACATGGTGGCCTGGAGGGGCACGTAGAGGTTGAGGTAGAGCCAGTTGAAGGGGCTCCCCTCGGCGATGCCGCGCCAGAAGCCCATGGACACCATGAGGACGAGGGCGGTCAGGAGGGCGATCTTGGGCACCACGTCAATGCCGCGGCGGATGCGCGTCACATTGACCGAGACGATGCTGTAGATGCCCAGCACATAGGTGAAGGCCATGATCACGATGCCGCCGTTGGTGATCACTTCCTTGACCTGGCCCACCCGCGGAATTCCTGTCAGGAAGTTCTCCAGGATCATCCAGGTGCCCAGGAGGAAGGCGATGAGCAGGGGGATCTCTTTTTTCATGCGTGGCGGGGTTTCCCTTGTTGCCCGATGGTGACGCGGCCCATCCTACTGGATCAGGAAGAAATCGCGGAAGCGGCCCGCCCCCTCCAGCCAACCCAGGGAGTCCAGGGTGACGAGCAGGGAGCCGAGCAGGATGACGGTGATGCAGATGATCTTGTACCAATCCGTCGCCTTGAGGTTGGAGAGCAGCTTGGGGTCGCGGCTGAGGTAGGCCGAGGCGGCGAAGAGCTCCTCCCCGATCAGCACGTAGTCGCAGGCGGCGATGAAGAAGGGCAGCTGGGTGACCTCGGCCGTGCCCGCCACCTGGATCGCCTTCGCCTCGAAGCCCGTCTCCGAGAGGATGAGGGATTCCGCGAAGAAACGGCCCAGCATCAGGTTGGCGGCCGGGCGTTCGCGCAGCATGATGCCGTTGACGCCGGCGGTGAAGGCGAACTGCTCGTCGGAGATGAAGCTGATGTTGCCGGGCTTGTGGTCTTCGGGGACGCCGGCGTTGTAGAATCCCTGGCGCACCATCTCCTCGGCCACGCTCATGACGAAGGGAATGCGGCAGGGGACGAAGATCTCGGTCTTGTAGCGGGCCGCCGTCTCGGACACCTTGCCCAGGATGAGCATGGAGGCGATCGTCTGGATGTCCTGCATGTCCTCGATGCCGGGCACGTAGAGGATGGGACGGCCCATCTCCGTGCAGCGGCCCACCGCCTCCTCGATGGCGTCGATGCCGGCGATGCGGCGGATGAAGAGGCCCCCCGGATCCTTCTTGATGCGCTGGTAGAAATAGGCGAGCAGGACCACCATGAGGAGGACGGCCAAAAAGACGGTGATCTGCCCCGCGCTCAGGTTGAGCGTCCCCAGGGCGACCTGGGCTGGTGCAAACGGCATGGAACCCCCGAACCGAGTGTGGCTGGCGGACAGTGTCGGGCGCGGCCAAAGTGTAGCGAACCACCGGGGGAGCGGAAAGCCGGCAGGGGTCAGCGCTCGGGGAGGAGGACCACCCGCCGCCGATCGTAGCGTTCGCCCAGCCAGGCCTCCAGACGGTTGCGCGTATCCCGTCGCAGGGTCTTCTTGCCCCGGGCCAGCACGAGCAGGACGGTATCCCCCACCGCCTCGCCGTGCAGGATGGCCGGGGCGGCGGCGATCTCGCCCAGGTCGGGGAAGACGGCCCGCGCCTCCCGGGCCAGCTTGTCCAGCCGCTCCTCGTCCAGATGCCAGAATTGAAGCCGGGCCTCCAGCAGGCGGGCGCGCTGCCCCAGGTCCCCCAGCTCCGACTCGCGGCGCCGGTAGAGGTCCTCCAGCAGGTCGGCCCGCCGGCCATCGGCCTCGGCCCAGGAACCCGGCTGGTCCTGGTGCAGCACCAGCTCCACGTCCTGCAGGCGGTAATCCGCCCGCCTGGCCTGCAACATGGCCACCACCTCGTCTTCCAGGGGCGTCCCGATCAAGTACAAGTCCAGGCGGGTGGGCCGGGTCGAGCGATCCAGCTCCCAGGAGAGCACGCGTGCCTCGGCGAAGCGGAACTCCTTTCTGAGGAAGTTCTGCAGGTTCTGCTCGAGGACGGATTGGCGGACCATGCCCCAGGCCAGGTAGAGGCTGGGACCCACCGTGATCACCACCACCATGAGGATGACGCGCCGCACGCGGGCGAGCAAGGCGGGATCGCTGAAGGAGACGTGGCTGAAGCGGAGCACGCGCACCACGGCCAGGGTGCCCAGGCTGATGAAAACCGTGTTGATAAGGAAGAGGTAGAGGGCGCCGGCCAGATAGGTCCACTGGGCGGTGGCCAGGCAGTAACCGGAGGTGCAGAGGGGCGGCATCAACGCGGTGGCGATGGCCACCCCGGGCAGCACGTTGCCCCGTTCCCGGCTGGCCGCGGCGACGATGCCGGCCATGCCGCCGAAGAGGGCGATGAGCACGTCCCAGATGGTGGGCGTGGTGCGGGCCAGCAGCTCGGAGCGGGCCTGGGAAATGGGGCTGAGCAGGAAGTAGAGGGTGGCCGTGCCCAGGCTGACCACCACCATCACAGTGAAATTCTTGATGGACTTCTTGTAAAGGGTCCAGTCGAGGATGCCCACGGCCAGGCCGACCCCCATGATGGGACCCATCAGGGGCGAGATAAGCATGGCGCCGATGATGACCGCCGTGGAGTTCATGTTGAGCCCGACGGAGGCGATCATGATGGCGCAGACCAGCACCCACACGTTGAGGCCGCGGAACTCGACGCCCTTGCGGATGGCGGCCCCCACCTCCTCCTCGGGCAGGCGGTCCTCCCCTAGGTGGAAGCGGTCTTCGATGAACGCGCGCAGGGTGCGCAGCAGATCAGCACTGTTCATCCGGCCTCCACTTGCATGGCGCACTGTGGTCATGAGCGGCGGGCAAGACAAGGCCCCGCGTCGGCGAGGCCCTGCAGCGGAGGAGGTGGGATTCGAACCCACGGTGCGCAACGAGGCGCACAACGGATTTCGAGTCCGTCCCGTTCAACCACTCCGGCACTCCTCCGTCGGGGGCCAAGGTAGCACAGGGGCGAGCGCCGGACCAAGCGGGGGAATCCCCCAGGTCCGACATGCCAGACCATGTCATCCAAGCGTCGTGTTCATCCCAACGAAAATTGGGATCCCGTCCATCCCTTCGGCAACGTCTTGCGGCGCCAGCGGCGCGCCACCTTCCCACCTTTCTTCCAGCGAGAAGAAAGGTGGGCCAAAGAAGCGCTCTCCAAGACACTCCGGGCCCTAACTAGCCCGCCTCACGGCGGGCGTCGGACAGAGGGCCGCATCAGGTGAATCGACAACCCATGTTCTCGGTTCAGGCCGTGGCCAACCGCCGGTTGGCCCTCGGCCTTCACCTCACGTGGCCATGTCTCTCGCCCGGCGAAGATGCACCTGGCAAGTTCAGTCCCTGTTTTCGGCCTCGTCGCGTGCGCCACGCCGGGACGTCGCGCGCAGCGCGGCGTCGGAGCGTATGCGCGCGCAGAGGCCGAAGAGATGGTGAGCAGGAAAAGCTGATACGCGCGACCCCGCGCGTGTCACAAACAACGGCGGTCAGGGTCTGCGAGCCTTTTCTTTGCCCCGCTTTCCTTTCGCGAAAAGAAAGCGGGAAGCGGCGGCGCTTGCGCCGCAAGGCCTTGTCAGACGAGGGCCCTGGCACCTGTTGCGGACATCATGTCAATCGGTTCTGGCCGACCCAGCTCCATCAGCCAAACGACACCGCTGTGCCGCTCACGCTCACCATCAGCATGCTGCCGTTGGCGCCCACCACCTCGTAGTCCAGGTCGACGCCCACCACCGCCTCGGCACCCGAGGTTGGCGCCCACGATCGCCTCGCCGGCGATGACGCCCAGGTAGCGGGCGATGGGCCGGCCCTCGATGGTGGGGGTGGTGGTGATGATCATGGGAATCTCCTGGTTGCAGGTAGCGGCGTGGCGCCTGTGATGCGGAGCCGCCCGTTGACTTGATGGAAAGAAGGGTCCGTGCGACTGTGGCGAACAGTCATGCATTCACGTCGGTCGCAGGGAAGTCCCCCCGTCCCGCCCGCCCCCTGCTTCTCAGCTCGCGGAAGAAATCCCTGAGCAGGGCGCCGCACTCCGCCTCGCGCACGCCGCCCACCAGCTCGACGCGATGGTTCAACTCGGGCCGGCGCACCACGTCCAGCACGCTGCCGCAGGCGCCCGCCTTGGGGTCCCAGGCACCGAAGACCAGCAGCGGCAGGCGCGCCAGGACGATGGCCCCGCCGCACATGGTGCAAGGCTCCAGTGTGACATAGAGGGTGCAGGCCTCCAGGCGCCAGGAACCGATGGCGTTGGCCGCCGCGGTGATGGCCAGGATCTCGGCGTGGGCGGTGGGATCCTGCAGGCCCTCGGTCTGGTTGTGGCCGCGGCCGATGACATGCCCCTCCCGCACCACCACGGCGCCCACCGGCACCTCGCCGGCTTCAGCGGCCTTGCGTGCCTCGCGCAGGGCCAGGTCCATGAAGAGCTCGTGGGGATTCATCGCGGCCGGCGGCGCTCCTCGGCCAGTTCCGCCCGGTGCAGCCAGCCGCCCCGGCCGTCGGCGGTCCGCACCTGGACGAAGCCCTGGCTGTTCTCGGCGGCCAGCACGGTCAGCAGTTGCCGCCCCGGGTACAGCTCATGCTCGCCCAGGAGGTCCGGACCCTGGAAGAGCAGGGGCGCCTGCAGGGTGAGGGTATCCCCCTTGGCCAGTGGACGGGCCGCCAGGGGAGTCGCCAGGATCTTGGGGCGCGGCGCGGCGGCGCTGGGCAGGCCGGCCAGGTCGCGTAGCTCCAGCTCGCTGCGGTAGACCCAGGCGCTTGGACCGGGCAGGCCCGCGACTCTCTCCTCCAGGCGCAGTTGATAGAAGTTGCCGCGCGCATCCAAGAGGGTGGCGGGCAGATCCTGGCCCACCATGACGAAGGAATCCGCCAGGGAGGGCGACAGGAAGAGGCGGGTGGCCAGCAGGGTGAAGTGGTCCCCCGCCTCGAGGGGACGGGGCGAGCCCACCGGCCGGTGGTCCGGCAGCGGCGGGACCGCCGCGCCGATCGCGGCCAGCAGCAGGAGCAGTAGGGCCAATCGCCCGGGGCTGAGCAGGATGGACATGGTTGTCGCCTCGCTTGTTGCGCTCAATGTAGGGGGGGGCTTGCCACGCCACAAGGGCAGGCGGCGTTCAGCCCAGCACCCAGGCCAGGTAGAGGGCGACCAGGCGCTCCCCCCACAGGAAGGCGACCCAGCTGCCCAGCGCCAGCCAGGGGCCGAAGGGCATTTCCTGGTGGCGCGAGCGGCGCAGGGCCAGCCCGGCCAGCGAGCCGCCCAGCGCGGCGAGGAAGATGGCGAGCAGGGCGTTCTGCCAGCCCAGGAGGAGGCCCATGGCGGCCATCAGCTTGATGTCGCCGGCCCCCATGCTTTCCCGCTTGAAGAGCCACCAGCCGATCCAGGCGAAGATCCAGAGCACGCCCCCGCCCGCGAGGGAACCCAGCAGGGCGTCGAGGATCCCCGGCAGCCCGCTCGCCGGACCGGCCAGGCCGCCCAGCCGCAGCGCCATGCCCAGCAGGCCGCAGACGGCCAGGGCGGCGGTGAGGGGGTTGGGCAGGCGCAGGGTGCGCAGATCAATCACGGCCAAGGCCACCAGCAGGGAGGAGGCCGGCAGCCAGGCCAGCCAGGCCCACCCCAGCGGCAGGACGGCCGCTCCGCTCAGCGCCACCGCCGCCGTGCCCGCCTCCACCAGCGGATAGCGCCAGGGGATGCGCCAGCCGCAGCCCGCGCAGCGGCCGCGCAGGAGCAGCCAGCTGAGCAGGGGCAGGTTCTCCCAGGGACGGATCCGTCTGGCGCAGGAAGGGCAGGAGGAGGGTGGACGCCAGATCGACCGGCCTTCCGGCAGACGATGGATGAGCACGTTGTTGAGGCTGCCCAGGGCCAATCCCAGCAGGAGGGCCAGCCACCCCGGTGTCCAGGCGATGATGAGGTTCATGTCCGTGCGCGTGCTCCGGTGTCGGCGCCCGGTGTCAAGCATCCAGCAGCCCGGCACCGGCGCAAGAAAAAGGGCCGGGGCTTGCGCGCCCCGGCCCCCGGCAGATCCCATGCGAACGCCTTAGTAGCCCAGCTGCTGCACAGCCTGGCCGAACTCGAAGACCGGCAGGTAGATGACCACCACGATGGTGGCGATCACCACGCCGATGCCGATGATCATCATCGGCTCGATCAGGCTGGTGAGGCGGGCGATGACCGATTCCACCTGTTTCTGGTAGAACTCCGCCGCCTTCTTGAGCAGGGTGTCCAGCTCGCCGGTCTCCTCGCCCGTCTGGGTCAGCTGCACCAGGGTGGGCGGAAAGATGCCGGTCTTGATCATGGCGTTGGAGAGGGAGTAACCCTCCTTCAGCATTTCCTGCAGGTCGCCCACGCCGCGGGAGATGACCGAGTTGCCCACCACGCTCTGCACCAGCTTGAGGGCTTCGGTGACGGTGACGCCGCTGCCGAAGAGGATGCCCAGGGTCTTGGCGTACTTGTTCATCACACTGTCGTGGATGAGGCCGCCGAAGACGGGCATCTTGAGCAGCAGCTGGTCCAGCACCAGCTCGCCGCGGTCGGTCAAGGTCAGCACCCACAGCCAGAAGACGGAGAAGACCAGGATGAAGACCGAGATGAAGAAGTTCTCGGCGATCAACTCGGAAAGGGTCACCATGGCGCGGGTGGGGGCCGGCAGGGTGGCGCCCAGCTGGGTGTAGATGTCCGTGAACTGCGGAATGATCTTCCACAGCAGGATGAACACGACAAAGAAGAGGAAGAGGATCATGAAGATGGGGTAGTACATGGCGCCCTTCACTTCCTGGCGCGTGTCCTCCACTGTCTCCAGGTAGTCGGCCATGTCCGTCAGCACCGTGTGCAGGGAGCCCGAGACCTCGCCCGCCTTCACCAACGCGATGTAGAGGTTGCTGAAGTGATAGGGATAGTGGGCCATGGCGTCGGAGAGCTGCAGACCCTTCTTGATCTCGGCGTGGACGCCCATCAGGGTCCGCTTGAACTTCTTGTTGCGCTCCTCCCGCGCCAGGTTGCCGATGGCCTTCTCCAGCGTCAGGCCGGCGGAGAACATGGTCGACAACTGCCGCGTGAAGAAGACCATGGTCTTCAAGGGCACATGGTTCTTCACCGTTTCGAGGGCCATGTTGATCTTGTCCAGCACCGTCAGGCGCTGCACCTGATCGCCCTTGGCCTCCTTCAGCGAGATGAGGGTGCCCTGGTTCTTCACCATCTCCAGGGCGGCGTCGAAGGTGTTGGCCGTGATCGTCGCCTCCACGCGGTGGCCGGCGGCGTTGCGGATCACATAGTTGAATTTGGGCATGGGCTGTTCCTACGCCTGATCGTGTTGACGCGGCAGTCCGCCTTCCCTCGGGATCGGGATCGCGATCGGGATCGGAATCGGATGGTGAATCCAAGGTCCGACCGAGGGCGTTCCTGTCGCACGGGTTGGTGGTTCCTTCTCGATTCCGAGTCCTCGGGGATCGTGACAGGAAGATGGTCCCGATAGCGATCCCGATAGCGATCCCGATAGCGATAGCGATCCCGGTGACGATGGGAAGCGGGACGCCTGACCTTCAGCTAGAAATCTTCCACCGTGGCGCGCTTGACTTCCGACAAGGTCGTGATGCCTTCCATCGCCCGGCGCAGGCCGGCGTTGCGCAATGACACCATCCCATGCTGGTTGATGGCCATCTCGCGGATCTGCTCCTGGCTGGCGCCGTCGTAGATCAGCTTGCGCACGTCCTGGCGCACCTCGAGAATCTCGAAGATGCCCGTCCGGCCGCGGTAGCCGGAGTTGCGGCAATGGGGGCAGCCCTTGCCGGTGAAGACCGGCTTGCCCGTGTACTTGTCCGGATTCTCGTGGATGGCCAGCCAGTCCTCCGGGGTGGAGACCCGCTCCTCCTTGCAGTGGACGCAGATCTTGCGCACGAGGCGCTGGGCCATCACCAGGTTGAGGCAGCTGCCCACCAGGAAGGGCGGCACCCCCAGGTCGATGTAGCGCGTGATGGTGGAGGGGGCGTCGTTGGCGTGCAGGGTCGAGAAGACCAGGTGGCCGGTCAGGGCGAACTTGATGGCGATGTCCGCCGTCTCGTGGTCGCGGATTTCGCCGATGAGCAGGGTGTCCGGGTCCTGGCGCAGGATGGAGCGCAGGGCGGCGGCGAAGGTGAGGCCGATCTTCTCCCGCACCTGCACCTGGCTGATCCCTTCCACTTGGTACTCCACCGGGTCTTCCACCGTCGTGATGTTGCTCGTGATGGAGCGCACCTCGCTCAAGGCGGCGTAAAGGGTGGTGGACTTGCCCGAGCCGGTGGGGCCGGAGATGATCACCATGCCGTAGGGCTGGGTGATCCAGTGGTTGAACTTGGCGTGGTCGTCGTCATTGAAGCCCAGGTTGCGCAGGCTGAACATGAAACCCGACTTGTCCAGCAGGCGCAGCACCACCTTCTCCCCGAAGACGGTGGGCAGCACGCTGACGCGCACGTCCACCAGGCGGTCCTGGGTCTTGATGGAGAGGCGGCCGTCCTGGGTGAGGCGACGCTCGGCGATGTTGAGCTTGGAGATGATCTTGATGCGGCTGACGATGCCGGCGTGGCTGCTGATGGGGATGCTCATCGCCTCCATCAGGATGCCGTCGATGCGGTAGCGGATGCGCAGGTGGTTCTCCTGCGGCTCCACGTGGATGTCGGTGGCGCGCTCCTGGATGGCCTGGGTGAACATCTGGTTGACGATGCGCACCACCGGGCTGTCCGCCACCTCCTTCTCCACCTCGATGCCCAGGTCCTTGTCGTCGGCATCGGGGTCGGCCACGAACTCCATCTTGGCGATGGTGTCGTGGATCTCGGTGGAGCGGCGGATCTTGGTGTAGAGCCGATCCACCGCCTCGTCGATGGTGCGCTCGCCGCCCAGCCGTGCCTGGATGGGCATGGAGACGGAGCGCTTGAGGCCGTCCAGCACGGAGAGGTCGTCGGTGTCGGCCATGGCCACCACCAGCACGCCGTGCTCGATGACGATGGGGACGATGCGGTTGGCCTTGGCGAAGTCCTCGCCAACCTTGGTGAGGGCGTCGTCGTCGGCCAGCAGGATGCGCTCGCTGCTGACGAAATCCACGCCCAATTGCTCGGCCAGGCCCTCGACCAGCTGGTCCTCGGTGATCATGTTGAGGTCCAACATGACCTGGCCCAGCTTTTTGCCCATGTAGTTCTGGCTGATCGCCTGCCTGACTTGTTCCTGATTGATGAAGCCCTTGCGGACCAGAATCTCGCCGATCTTCTCAAACATGCTCTTCTTCCAAATTCCCCTGAGCGGTCGTGGATGTGGTGGGTGGCCCGCGCCGCGCCTGCTTGGCGCCGCGCGGCGCGGGCATCACAAGTCTATTGACAAGGCCGGGACAACGTGACGCTGATGTCATTGGAGGAAGGAATGCCATCAGGCAACCGGTAACAGCCATAGTTCAGCGTGTAACTGCCGAAGCTCCAGCAGTTCGGGTTTGTGGCGCAGGGCGCCCCCAAGTTCTGCAGAACGCGGGGATCACAACAGATGTCCGCCACCACCACACCGTTGGCATCCGTCAGGCCCACATCAAGTCCGTATCCCCACTCCGCCGGTGGCCTCCATTGCGGCCGCACGGTGATGACACCACCAAAGTCGGCCCAGAACTGGATCAGCTGATTCCGGACCGCGCAGCCATAGCCGTCCACCAGCCGAGCCGTTATCATGAAACACTCATTCGGTGGATAGGGAACGGGGGTTGGGGGGTTGCATGGCAACATGCTGTAGGGAATCTGGGTCCTTGTGCCGGTGATGACCAGGTTGTCATCCCGATCGCCGGCCTGGAAGGGCAGCTGGAACATGGGATTGGCCGGGTTGCGCGTGACGCAGACCTCGCCCGGATGGCTGCCCGTCACCTCATTGGGGTCGAAGGGGTTGTTGTACTCCAGGATTTCTCCGGCGCTGCAGGCCCAGGCCGCGTCAATGGTGTCGCCGATGCTGGAGCAGTGATAGGTCATCCAGTCCTCGGCGATGCCGTGCAGGTGCTCGCCGTCGTCGGCGTCGAAGCCGGTGAGGCCGAAGCCGTCCATGGAGGCGATGTTGGCTGGTTCCAGGAAGAAGTAGACGGCGGTGGAGTCCTCCACGTCGTTGGAATAGCGGTCCCAAAAGTGGGCCGACCAGCGCACGCGCCAGATGGAGGCCCCCACCTGGACGCCGGTGGGATCGAAGTCCAGCGTGCCGTAGACGGGCGGGCCGGCCACGATGGTGACCAGCGAGGCGGTGGACACCACGTCATAGGAGGTGGCCTCCACCACGGCGGCGATCTGGACGATGCCCGGGCGCCGCCCGGCGTTGATCGTCATCTGGGCCTGGCCGTTCTGGGTGGTGACGTCCAGGGTGTCCCCCGCGAAGAACTGCTCCTCCGTGCCCGGCCGGCTGAGATAGACCCCCTGGGGCGCTGCCTGGATGGTGAAGTGGACGGGCAAGTCCATGGTGATGGTGGCGCCGCTGGCGTCCACCACCCGGGCCGTGACCAAGGCCACGCTGGCCGCGCCGAAGCCCAGGATCTGGATGCGCGGCGTGGCGGTGGAGAGGGTGACGTTGGCCGGCAAGCCGGATTGCACGGTGATGGTGTTGGGCGTGCTCCAGAGGGTTTCGGCCGGCGTGGTGTTGGGCCGCACGTAGTAGGCGCGCAGCATGCTGATGCCCGTCTGGTTGTTCATGGAGAAGAGGGCGCTGGCTTGGCCCGTGTCATTGGTGAAGGCGCTGGTCGTGATCTGGCCGATGCCGTTGGTGCGGAAACCGATGGCCATGCCAGCCCCCAGACGCTGGTTCTGGCTGTTGAAGACCGTGGCCGTCACCGGCGACTGCAGGGCCCCCGATTGGGGATCCGGTAGCACGGGATTGGCCACGCTAAGGGTGATATGATGGGGCGTGCCCAGGGGCAGGTCCATGGAGTAGGTGCCCACGGCCTGCAACAGGGGCGTGGGGCTGCCGCCCATGAAGTTGGCCGACAGCGTCAGGGTCTGGCCGGCGTTGTTCTCGTTGCAGTTGTGCCAGGTGACGCTGGCCACGCCGCTGCCGTCGGTGGTGGCGCTGCCGCCGATCTGCCCGTAGTCGGCCGAGAAGACGATGGTGCGGCCCACGATGGGCGAGAAGGTGTCATTGTAGCGCAGACGGGCCCGCACCGTGGTGGCGTTCTCGTCCAGGCACTCGCTGTCGATCTCCAGCTCGCCGCCCGAGGCCGGCGTGATGATGGAGAGGTCGACGGGACGGGCGTCCTGCACGGAGAACAAGTAGCTGTAAGTGCGGCCGCTGGTGTGGTTGAGGGCGAGGACGAGCTGCCCGCCCTCCTGGTCGCAGGAACGCCAGGAGAACTGCAGGATGCCGGCCTCGTCCGTGACCATGGAATACATGGTGGAGCTGGTCAGCTCGCCGAGGCTGGGCACGATGTTGAAACGCTGGCCGGAGACCGGGCTGCCGCTGTGGTCCTTGTACTGGTAGACGAAGCGGGTCGAGTCGGCGCAGAGGATGTCGCCGCGCAGCTGCGGGTTCTGGGGCAGGATGCGCTCCAGGCGGTAGCCGAAGTTGTTGAGCAGGTTGACCGTGCTCTGCGTGTTGAGGGCCGGGCTGCCGGCGATGGAGGCCGTGAAGGCGACGCGCACCGTGTCCCGTGGCTGGTTGGAGCTGTTGGCGTAGTAGACGTTGGTGGTCACGCCGCCCGCGCCGGTGAGGCCCTGGGCGGAAATGACGCCGGGAATGCCCGGGCCGATGGCCGCCACCGAGAAGTTGAGCAGCACGCCCTGCACGCCGATGCGCTGGGTGTCGTCGCCCACCGTCACGTCGCGGTAGGCGTAGACCTGCACGGGCAGGGTCTCCGCCGCGTCCTCCATCCGGTAGATGGTGGAGCCGTTCTCCGGATTGAGGAAGGCCAGCTGGATGTCGCTCTGCTCGTGGAGATAGAGGCGGGCCGAGCCCGTGCGGCTGCCGGCGGTGGCGACGAAGGTGACGGTCTGGTCGCCGGAGAAGGCGGCGTCGCTGGAAAGGACGCGGAAGGCGTAGCGGGCCTCGCCCGTTGCGTCCGTGGTGTGGTTGGTCAGCGCCACCAGCGCGCCGCCGAAACTGGATTGCACCTGGCAGCTGACGGTCACGCCGGCGATGGCCGAGCGCTGGGCGTCCAGCACCAGCACGCGCACCGTGTCGCGCAGGGCCGTGCGCGTGGACTGCGAGTAGAACAGCTCGCCCTGCTGGACGCTGACCTCGACACTGGCGATGGCGCGGCCGCTGCCGTCCCCGCCCGTGCCCTGGGTCACCGTCCGGCTGTCACAGGCCCACCAGAGGGAGGCCAGTGCCAGGGCGGCGGGGAGCAGGAATCTCATACCCTTCATCTTGGCATCCTCCGCTTACTTGTCGTTGTCCTGGATGAGGTCGTCCAGCCGCAGTTCGTCCTCGATCGCCTGGATGTTGGCCGGCAGGGGCTCCACATGGGTGCCCTCGGGCATGAGGATGCGCGGCGTGATCTGGATGACCAGATCGGTCTTGACGATGCGCTCCTCATTGGAGCGGAACAGGCCGCCGACGAAGGGCAGCTTGCTCAGGATGGGCAGGCGGTTGACCACCCGCGTCTTTTGCGTCTCCAGCAGGCCGGCGATGATGATGGACTCGCTGTCCTTGACCCGCACCGTGGTCGTGGCGGTCCGCTTCTTGACCTGCGGGATGTCGGAGTTGGGGCCGATCCAGTCCACGATGGAGCTGACCTCGGGCGACACCTCGGTGGTGATCCAGCCTTCGGGGTTGATGGAGGGTCGGATGCTTAGCTTGATGCCGACCTCCTGCTCCTTGACCGTGATCTGCTGCGTCTGGCCGCCCGCGTTGAAGACGTAGCTGACCACGTCCACCACGGCGATGTTGGCCGGCCGGTTGTTGAGCGTGGCCACCTTGCTGGCGGCCAGCACGCTGGCCTTGTTGTTGCGCAGCATGAAGTTGAGGGTCACGTCGAAGGCCGTCATCTGGCGGCTGAAGTGGCCCATGTTCTCCAGGTCCAGCGGCTGGAAGGGAGCCGTCTGGGGCAGGGCGCCGCGGGCCGTCTGGATCTCGTTCATCCAGACCCAGGGGCCTCCCGCGTTGTTCTTCCAGCCCTGGTTGCTGCTGGGATTGCCCCAGTCGTCCGGGGTCATCCAATCCTGGCGGACCTTGCCGTTCTCGGCCAGGATGTTGGTGATCTTGTTGAGGCGCGCCCAATCCACGCCCATCAACTCCTGGTCGCCCACCACGACCTCGATCAGCTTGGCCTCCAGCATGACCTGGGGCACCGGCCGATCCACGCGGGCCACCACCTCCCGCACCTCGTCCAGCACCTTGGTCGAGGTGCGCAGGATGAGGGCGTTGCCCGAGGTGTCCACCTGGGCGCTCTTGGTGAGGTCCTTGATCATCTCCCGCACTTCACTGGCGGAGACGAAGTTGAGCGGGATGACGTAGGAGGTCTGGCCGGTCTCGGTGGCGATCTTGACGGGGTCGGCCACCAGGAAGCTGTTGCCCACTTTCTCGTAGCTCAGGCCGGCGGCGCGCACCACCAGGTCCAGCGCCTCCTGGATGGGCGTGTCGGTCAGGCTGAGCGAGATGCGGTCGAACTCGTTGTCCTTCTCGGAACTCAGCTCCGAGCCGGTGACGATGTTGTAGCCCGACTGGCGGGCCAGGATGGCCAGGATGTCCGCCAGGTTGGCGTCCTGGGCATTGATGCTGACCCGGTTGTCCAGGCTGGGCGTGATGGCGTGGGCCGGGGCCAGCCAGCAGCTGGACGCCAGCAGGATGCCTCCGCAACAGATGGAAAGGAGGGATCGATTGGTCATCGGGCTCTATCTCCGTTTTCAGTGAATTCCCTCGGTATCAGAAGTCGATGTGGGCTTCGGACAGGCGCTTGGCCAAGTCCTTGGTGGCGGCCTCCACCCGCAGGGTCAGGTTCTGGCCGTTGCCGCTGAGGCGGACCTGCTCGCGGCCGATGTCCGCCACGTGGTATCCTTCGAAGCGGTCCCCCGGCGCCACCACGTGGTTCTTGTTCTTCAGGCGGATGATGGCCCGCGGCACGTCCCCGTTGATGATGCAGGAGAGGCGCGGCTTCTTCTCCAGGGCGGCAAGGAAGTTCTTGTCGTCCATCATGATGTTCTTGGAGATGATGACGCGGGACAGCTCCAGGGGATCCGTCCGGCTCTCGAAGACGAAGGTGGCGCGCTCCTTGAGGCGGTCCTCCAGGTCGTCCACCGTTTTACGCAGGCGCTTGTCGCTGCCTACCGTGATGTCGGGCCGCGCCTTCAACTCCGCCACGGTGGTGCGGAGGTTCCAGGCCTGCCAGCCGAACCAGCCCAGGGAGACGAAGAAGAGGACGATGAGCAGGTTCCAGAAGAGCTGGGCATAGGTTTTCACTGGCCATCCTCCCCGGCCAGAACGGCCGCGTTCCCGGTGTTGGCGGTGGTCGCACCTGGTCCGCCCTTCGCCACGGCGTCCGTGTCCTGGTCGCTGCGCACCAGGGTCAGGGTGGAGAACTTGACGATGAAGTTGTGTGTCTTCAGGTCATCGAAGGTGCGGGCGAAATTCAACTGGGTCAGGTCGTTGTCGATCTTGAGGAATTCCACGGTGACCAGCCGGCTGTCCTTCTCCATCTCGCTCAGGAAGCGCCCGAACTGGGCGTAGGTGCCGCGGAAGGACACCTGGTAGGGCGTGCGGATGTAGTCGGTGATGTTCTTCTCGCGCGGCAGGGCCTTGAGGTCGGTGATCTCGCAGCCCAGCTCGCTCAAGCGGACGATGATGGTGTTGAGGAAATCGAGGCTGGCTTCTTCCGTGAGGCCGTCCCTTGTGGAGCCCGCCAGGTTCTTCTCGATCATGCTGGACACGCTGACCAGTTCGCTGGCCAGGATCTGGGCGCTGATCAACTTCTCCTGCTCGAACTTCAGCTGGGCCTCCAGCTCGGTGATGCGCTGGGGTTTGGCGATGACGATGGTGCTGAAGGCGTAGCTCATGGCGATGGCGAAAGCCAGCAGCAGCACGTACCCGGTGATGTTTCGTTTCATGGGCGGCGTCCTTTCGCTGGCCTAGGATTCCTGGCCGAAGTTCATCTCGCGGCTGAGGAACTGCGGCTGGATCTTGCACTGGATCTCGAAGAGCAGGGCCTTCTGGTCGTGGCTGACGATGTCCTGGCTGCTGAAGAACTGCACGCTGGCGAAGTCCTGGTTGAAGAGGGCGTTGGCCTTGAGCTGGTCCACGAAGGCCATCACGTTGTCGATGGGATCGACCCCCTCGCGCACCTTGTGGACGCCCACGATGTAGAGGTAGCCCTTCTCGAAGCGCACGCTGGTCAGGGCCATCTCCCGCGAGCATTCCATGCCCAGGCCCATGATCTTGCGCGTCCAGAGGAGGCGGCTCTTCTCCATCTTGGCCAAGCGCAGGATGTCCTGCTTGGACAGCTTGTTGCCCGTTTCCTTCAGTTCCAGCAGCTCGGCCTTGACCTGTTCGATCTTGGCCTCCTTGTCGGCGATCATGTGGTCCAGCTCACGGTTGCTGGACCAGGTCCACCATGAGACGCCGCCCGCCAGCAGGGCCAGGAGGACAAGCAGGGCCCAGCGCTGGTTGTCCAGCTGCTGCGCGATGCGCGCCGCCTTGTCCTCGCCCTTGTTGAGGTTGATGCGGTAGAGGTGTTGCAACTCAGTCCCTCCTCATCGCCAGGCCCACGCACTGGGCGAACTGCGGTCCCTGCAGGGGCAGGTTCTCGGCGCCTTCCAGCTCGGCCAGGGGATTCCAGGCCTCGACGGGCAGATTGAACTTCTCGGTGAGCAGCTCGGGCAGGCCGGGCATGGCCGCGCCTCCGCCCGTCAGCAGCACCTTGCCGAAATCATTCTTGCCGCTCTCCTTGGCGTAGAAACGCAGGGTGCGGCGGATCTCGTCGAGGAAATCCTCGAGCACGGTGCGCTGCTGCAGGGCCAGGGCCGAACTGCCGTCGCCGTTGCCTCCGTGGAAGGCGGCCACCCCGTTCTTGCGCTTGCGCTCCTCCGCCTCCTCGATGGGCAGCGACTTCTGGCGGGCCAGATCCTCGCTCAGGTGCCAACCGCCCAGGGGGATCTCACGGTAGAAGACCTTGGTCTGCCGCCCCGTGATGATGAACTGCGTGCCGCGCGCCCCCAGGTTGAGGAAGAGCAGCATGCCCTGGTCGGGCAGCTGGGCGTTCTGGGCGAAGGAGTTGAGGACGGCGAGGGGCTCCAAGTCCACCACGCCCGGCTTGAAGCCCGCCTCGCGCAGGATGCCCTCGTGCCAGCCGTACATCTTGCGCGTGGTGGCCACCAGCAGGATCCTCGTCTTCTGGGGATCCTCCGGATCCTCCCCCAGCGTCTGGTGATCGATGATCGTGTCCGAGTCGTCCAGAGGCAGGTGCTTGCGGGCCTCGAAGATGAGGCTGGAGGCCAGCTCCTCCTCCGTCATGCGGACGGAGACGATCTCCTTCATGCTGGTGGCGGGTCCGCCCAGGGACGTGACCAGCGACTTCACCTTGCCCGGATTGATGCGCAGGTCGCCCATCAATTCCCTCAAGGTGAGCAGCGTCTCCGACTTGCGGAGCTTTTTGGGTTCGTAGGGCGCCTCGCCCCGGATCTCCCGGACGCCGGCCTTGACGACCCGCGGCGTCTTGTGGTGGAACTCGCACAGCACGGCCTTGATGGAGTGCGTGCCGATGTCGAGTCCCAGCGTCTGGTTGGATTGTCCTCCGAAGAACATGCGCTGGTGTCCTTGCTGCTGATCGATCACCCGTTGTGTCAGTTGGTCAGGATTTCCCGGCGCGCCTTGCGCCAGCGGTCATAATCCGGCACCACCATCTCCGTGGCCACGTCCTGGCTGCCGTCGGCGTAGGTGACGCGGAACCAGACGGGCGGGCCGCCGGAAAGGAAATTGTCGTCGTAGCGATAAACCTTCTGATTATAGCCGATGGTGGCCTGCCCCCAGGGCCCGGGCGCGTTGCGGATGACAAAGCCGCGGTGGCTCTGCACGATGCTGCCCGTCAACCAGATGGTGCCCCGCCGGTCGGTGAGCTGAACCGCCCCGTCGCAACGCTTGTACCGGTAATTGGGAGGCCAGGGTTGTGCCGGCAGGGGCAGTGGCCGCCAGATGCGCACCGCACCGTTGGCGGGAGGATCACAATCCTCCGCCGTGCTGTTCGATAGGGCCTGCATGGCCGCCCCCCAGGCCGTCGTGTTCCAGAACTCGGCCTCGTAGGAGCAGCCGACGGCGAAGAGGGCGGCGGTGATGATCACGTCGCGGCGGCCCTGACTACAGATGTTGCCGATGTTGGAATCCGTGGCCGGATTGTAGACGATGCCGCAGGTGAGGCCACCGCCCACCCCGTCGGAAAAACCGTTGGGCAGGGTGGCGGCGATGATGATGTCCTTCTCGCTGGCCAGGCCGATGCGGTGGGGAGAGCCCACCGGCACCTTTCCGAATTCCGCCAGGTTGCCGCACTGGGAGAGCTGTGTGTCGTAGGTGATGATGTTGTCCATGATGAACATGGAGTCACTGGAGAGGATTGTGATCTTGCCCTGGACAATGCCCTCCAGGCGGCAGACCCCCTTCACGTAGATCATCTCGCGGCCCTGGGCGGTGGGCAGGTTCTTGCTCACCCAGTTCTGCCCGTTCACCTGCTTGTAGATGGTGTCCACCCCGGCGGCCAGGGTGTCGGCCCAGTACTGGGCCACATGGTAGCGGCGGTCGCGGAACTTGAGCAGGGTGGTGAGGGGGTGCCGGCGGATGTTGCCTCCCTCATCGACGTCCTCGTGGGCTTCGTAGGTGTGGTCGGGGAGACGCTGCTCCTTGATCTGGCTGATGGCATTGGCTGGTGGCCACTGGATGACGGGGAAGGGGATGGTGTAGCCGCCCTGGAAGACCTGGTCATAATTACCAACAGACAGGTTATCCACGACATCCTCGGTTTGTGTGAAGAAGCCGTGGAAGATGGGCCAGCCAAAGTCAGAGATGCGGGCGCGTCCGTTGATGTGCACTCGGCCGTACCAGTTCTCGTTGACGCCAAAGGTGACGGGGTTGTTCTCGGGGCTTTCCTCCCCGTTGGAGAAGTACATGAAGCGGGAGAAGTCGCTGAAGGTGAGGCCCAGGGCGCTGCGGTGGCGTGCCTCGCGCACGGTGTTGGTCCGGCGGTCCCGCCAGGTGACCACCCCCTGCGCCGAGACGAAGTAGAAGGGCTTGGAGCTGGTGACGTCGAAGACCTTGTCCATCTTCAGGCTGTCGTAGGCGAAGCGGAAGGCGTAACCGTCGTCGGAGGACATGAACGTGTTGCTCATCATGTCCGTCATGGCGCGGGGTTCCATGAAATTGTTCTCGTTGTCCCCGCCGTCGGCCAGCTCCGGGTTCTGCATGAAGGCCGGCACCCCGTAGCGGGCCACGGCGTACTCGCTGCAGTAGCGGGCATAGATGTCCGCCCGCTGGCGCATCAGTTCGAAGCGGTGGGAGCGGTTCTGCATGAAATGGGCCGTGGCGATGCTGAGGGCCACCATGCTAAGCATGACGGTCAGCAGCAGGATGGCGACGCCGCCCTCCCCCGCCGCCATCCGGCGCAAGCCGGGCCGCCCGCCCGAGGACATGGTTGTCGGCTGCATGTCCGTCTCCTTTCCCTTGCTCATCGCGCCGCCAGCTCCTGTCGGCGCAGGGCCCGCCAGCGGTCGTAATCGGGCACGACCATCTCGGTCACCACGTCCACGCTGCCATCTTCGTAGGTGACGCGGAACCAGACAGGGGGGCCGCCCGCCAGGAAGTTGTCGTCGTAGCGGTAGACCTTGCCCGTGTAGCCAATGGAACGGTCGCCCCAGTATTCGTTGCCGTTGCGGATGACAAAACCGCGGTGCGTCTGCACGATGGAGCCGCAGAGCCAGATGAGGCCGCGGTTGTCGAACATGCCGCTGGCGCCCGGGCACTGGGCCGGTGTCCACACCCGGGCATGGGCGTTGCAGATGTTGGGTCGGCCCGGGTATTCGCATTGCCCGTCCTGCGGTCCGGTGGGAGGCGTGCCCCCCTGCCAGGCGGTGGTGTTCCAGAACTCCGCCTCGTAGCTGCAGGCCACGGCGAAGAGGGCGGCGGTGATGATCACGTCCTTGCGCGCCTGGCCGCAGGTGCTCACGACGGGGTCGTTGGCCAGGGCGCAGGTGGGTCCGTTGTTGGCGCCGTTGGAGAAGCCGTTGGCCAGGGTGGAGGCGATGATGATGTTGTTCTCGCTGGCCAGGCCGATGCGGTTGGGGGAGCCGAGGGGCACCTTGCCGAATCGCTCCTGGCTGCCGCAGGAAACGACGTCCGTGTCCTCGGTGATGACGTCCCCCATGATGAAGAGGGAATCGGAGGCGAGCACCGTCACCTTGCCCCGCACCACGCCCTGCAGGCGGCAGACCCCCTTCACATAGATCAGCTCCCGGCCCGGCGTGGTGGGGAGATTGCGCCGCAGCCAGTTCTGCGCGCCCTGGATGGGGACATAGATGGTGTCGCCAGCGGCGCCCAGGGTGTCGGCCCGGTACTGGGCCACCCAATATTGGCTGCGGTCGAACTTGATCCAGGTTGTGAGCGGATGCGTCGTCGAATAGAGGGAATCGTGGACCTCGTAGGAGGCCTCGTAGGTGTGGTCGGCGGTGCGCAGCTCCTTGATCTGGTCGATGGCCCGGGCGGGCGGCCACTGGATGCGCGGGTGGGGAATGAACCAGCCGCCCAGAAAGACATCCTCGTACTGGGTCGATGTCAGGTTGATGACATCATCGGCCGTCTGCGAGAACAGGCCATGGAAGCGGGGACGGTTGCTGTTGTTGGAGATGGCGGCGCGGCCGTTGACGTGGACGCGGCCGTACCAGTCCTCGTTGGCGCCGAAGTAGACTTGGTTGCCTTCGGGCGAGATCTCGCCGTTGGAGAAGTACATGAAGCGCGAGAAATCGCTGAAGGTGAGGGCCAGGGCGCTGCGGTGGCGGGCCTCGCGCGGCCGGCCGCGGCCGTCGGACCAGGTGACGACGCCCTGGGCGCTGACAAAGTAGAAGGCCTTGGAGCTGGACAGGTCGAAGACCTTGTCCATCATCAGGCTGTCATAGCCGAAAGCGAAGGAGTGGGCCGCATCGTCCCCCTGGAAGGCCCCGGGCATGATGTCGCCCAGGCGCCGGGGCTCGATCCAGTTCTGCTCGTCCCGGTTGACGTCGGCCAGCTCCGGACGCTGCATGAAGGCGGGCACGCCGTAGCGGGCCACGGCATACTCGCTGCAATAGCGGGCGTAGACCTCGGCCCGTTGGCGCATCAACTCGAAACGATGCTGGCGGTTCTGCATGAAATGGGCGCCCGCCACGCTGAGGGCCACCGTGCTGAGCAGCACGGTGAGCAGCAGCACGGCCACCCCTCTTTCTCCGTCCCGCCGCGGACCCCGCCCGCCGGGCAGTCCGCTGGCCAGCGTGCCGAGCAGCAAGGCGAGCAGCGCGGCCACGCCGCACTCCACCGCCCGCAGCCGGCCCGCGCCGGTCGAAGCGGCGGCGCTGGAGCGGGACTGTGGGCGCGGGCAAGGCATCTCAGCTTCCTTGTCCGGACTGCAAGAGGCGGTTCTCGGTGATATGCTTGTTGGGCGTGGTGAAAATGCGCCGGAAGGTGCGCTCCACCTTGTAGTCGCTCGCCTTGTCTTCCAGTTCCAGCGTAAGCACCACCTCCGAGAGGATGTTGCCGATGCGCGGATTGACGAACTCGCGATCCTGGTAGGAGCGCACCCGGAAATCCTTGACGTAGACCCGGTACTTGAGCTTGCGATGGCGGTCGGGGTCCAGTTCAGCGGGCGGGAACTTGTCGATGAAGGCGGGGCGCTGCCCGTTGTGGCGGATGATCACCTTGCGCTCCCCCTCCCGCGTGAAGCGGCTCTCCATCTTGCGACCCATGTTGGTGGTGCCCACGAAATTGAATTCCAGGTCCTGGCGAACCGTGCCGCCCGCGTTGGCGTTGCGCTCCACCTCGGCGGCGGTGCCGAAAGAGGTGGCCGTCTCGTCCAGGATCATGTCGGCGTAGTAGTACATGTCGGTCAGGACCTTGTCCCGGGCCATCTGGCGGGCCTGCACGATGAGCACCGTCGTCATGCCCAGCACCATCACGGCCAGCATGCTGACAGAGACCATCAACTCAGTCAGGTAGATGCCCCGTTCGGAGCGTCCCAGGGTGCGCAGAGCGTTCATGGTGCCCCCCTTTCCTAGCGGATCTGGTTGATGGCGGTGCGCAGGGTCTCCCGCCGCATGACGCCGCGCTCCGGCCAGCGGATGGCCACCGTGATCTCATAGGCGTCGGCCCCGTTGAGGCGGATGAGGGATATCTGGGGGGCGGGGTCGAACTCGGCCAGGATGTAGTTGCGGCGCCCGCGCTTGCCCGTGTCCAGGTTGACGATGTGCCGGGTGTTGGGGCGCGGGTGGTTGGGGCCGTAGATGAAGACGGCCGCCTTCCAGTATTCGATCTCGGCCTGCAGTTCCTCCAGGGCGCGCAGGCGGCGGTACTCCACCTGCGTGTTCTCATGGGCCTGGTAGATGTTCTTGACCAGCGCCGTGGAGGCCACGGCCAGCATCAGCACCGCGATGATGAGCTGCGGATAGAAGGAGATGCCGCGCTCGGAGCGGAGCCAGGACGGACCCGGCTGGACGGCGGTTCCGGTTCTCGACATGCAGGCCTCCCTTCTCGCGGTGTCCGATCGGGTGGGGATCAGACGTAATGGTCGCCCAGCTCCAGGTCGAAGACCTTGGGATTCTCGGCGATCTGGATCGCCTCGGAGCGGTCCACCTTGCCTTCGCGCACCAGGCGCAGCAGATCCCCGTCCAGGGTGTGCATGCCCGCTTTCGAGCCGGACTGGATGACGTTGGGGATCTGGAAGATCTTGTCCTCGCGGATGAGGTTGCGCACCGCCGTGGTGGCCACCATCACCTCGGTGGCGACGACGCGGCCCTTGCCGTCCTTGGTGGGCAGCAGGCGTTGGGCCACCACCGCCTCCAGCGACTCCGACAGCATGGAGCGGACCTGCTGCTTCTGGGCGCTGGGGAAGATGTCGATGACGCGGTCGATGGTCTTGGTCGCGCTGGAGGTGTGCAGGGTGGCGAGCACCAAGTGGCCGGTCTCGGCCGCCGTGAGGGCCAGCTGCACCGTCTCCAGGTCGCGCATCTCGCCCACCAGGATGACGTCGGGATCCTCGCGCAGGGCCACGCGCAGGGCGCTGGCGAAGGTGTGCGTGTTCGCCCCCACTTCGCGCTGGTTGATCATGCAGTTGCGCGAGGTGTGGAAGAACTCGATGGGATCCTCGATGGTGATGACGTGCTTCTCGTAGGCATCGTTGATGATGTCCACCATGGCCGCCAGGGTGGTGGACTTGCCCGAGCCGGTGGGCCCGGTGAGCAGCACCAGGCCGCGGTCCTTGAGGGCCAGCTCGGTCAACACCTTGCCGGGCAGGCCCAACTCATCAAGCGTCTTCAACGTATCCGGGATGGTGCGGAAAACCGCCGCCGAGCCCAGGATCTGCTGGAAGAAGTTGACGCGGAAGCGCGCCACGCCATCCAACTTGTAGGAGAAGTCCACCTCGAACTTCTCCTCGAAGGTCTGCTTCATGCGGGAGTTCATCACCCGGGCGGCGTAGCTGTCCATCGCCTCCTGGGTCATGATGCCCATGTTGAGCTTCTTCAAAGCGCCATGGAGGCGGATCATGGGCGTGTTGCCCACCGAGAGGTGCAGGTCGGAAGCGCCCTGCTCCACCGCGAACTTCAGTAGTTGATCGATATCCACACGGACCCCAGTGCTAGGTCAGAGACAAGGTGAGAACTCTCGTCAAATCGGAGCGAGCCAGTGACATGCTTGGGCGAAGGCGATCCAGGAGCGCCAGCGCGCCCGCCGGTCGGCTGGCGGGCCGGACCGGACATGCGAAGCGGAAGAGAAACAAGGAGGTCGGCCGCCCAAGGCGGCCGACCGGTTGCTCTACTCGCCCGTGGTCTTGGGGAAGCCGTAGCCTTCCCAGCGACCTTCCTGGATGTTGAAGGTGACGACGTTGCCGGCGCCGCCCTTCATCTCGGCCGTGGACGTGGCCTGGACCTGCTGGTCGCCCACCAGCTGGAAGGTCCACATGCGCATGGTGGCATTGTCCAGCTCGACATATCCCTGGTCGGTCAGGGCCGTGATGTCGGAGGGCCAGTTGCCCGTCTCCTGCTGGTAGATCTTGGACGCATTCAGAATGGCGTTGATCTGAACCTTGGCGTCGGAGGCGCGTGCGCCCTTGACGGCCTGGATGTACTTGGGCACGGCGATGGCAGCCAGGATGGCCACCAGGATCACCACGATCAGCACTTCGACCAGGGTAAAGCCACGCTCGTCTTTGCGGAACTGCATCCCTCTGTCTCCCAAGTTATTGGTGTCTGGCCCTTTGGTCAGGGTCGGCTTGACGCACGACCATGAAATCGTTTCAAAGTAGGGACCTGGGTGCCGGGTGGCAAGGTGGTCGACCCCGCGCCACGCGTCCGGCAATCCTTACAGGAGTCTTCTCTCCTTTAACATGGCCACCGGACCGCCTGACGGACGGGTGGCACGGCCAGCCCCTTTGGAGACCTTCTTCCCCGATTGCGGAGCTGGTGCAATTATTCTGCCAATTGAAAGGCCAACAAGCGACCCGTTCAATCCAGGGCACCCCACCTAGCAATGGTGGACCAGTGTTGTTCCGTTATTGGCGTATGTCATCACCATCCTTTCCCATGCTGCAGAATCAGTCGTCCCCATGGCAAGGGATCCGGCGCTCCCGTCCGGCCGCCAAGGCCCTGGGCGGTCCGCCTCACAGCAGCTGGCGGAAGAAGTCATTCCCCTTGTCGTCCACCAGGATGATGGCCGGGAAGTCCTTCACCTCGATTTCCCAAATGGCTTCCATGCCGAATTCGGGGTAGTCGATGATCTTCTGGCTCAGGATGTGGTTTTTCGCCAGGAGGGCCGCCGGGCCGCCCGGGGAACCCAGATAGAAGCCGCCGTTGGCCTGGCAGGCCTCGGTCACCGCCTGGCTGCGGTTGCCCTTGGCGATCATGATGTGGCTGCCGCCCGCCTTCTGGAAGCTGTCGACGTAGGAGTCCATGCGCTGGGCCGTGGTCGGTCCGAAGGATCCGGTGGCCATGCCGTTGGGTCGCTTGGCCGGACCGGCGTAGTAGACGGGATGGCGGCACATGTACTCGGGCAGGGGCTCGCCCTTCTGCAACCGCGCATGGAGGGCGGCATGGGCCATGTCGCGGGCCACCACCAGTTTGCCAGTCAGGCGCAGGAGGGTCTTGACAGGGTGCCGGCTGAGTTCGCCGCGGATCTCCTCCATCGGGCGGTTGAGGTCGATGGGCACGCCGGTGGCGAAGTCCTGCTCGGAGTCCTTGAGGAAGCGCATGGGATCCAGGTCCAGTTGCTCCAACCAGATGCCATCCGCATCGATGCGGCCCTTGATGTTGCGGTCGGCGCTGCACGAGACGCCCATCCCGATGGGGCAGCTGGCGCCATGGCGGGGCAGGCGCACCACGCGGACGTCGTGACAGAAGTACTTGCCGCCGAACTGGGCGCCGATCCCCAGGCGGCGCGACTCCTCAAGCAGCTCCTGCTCCAGCTCCAGGTCGCGGAAGGCCTGGCCGCCCGGACCGGCCTGGGTGGGCAGGCCGTCGTGCCAGCCGCAGGAGGCCAGCTTGACCACTTTCATCACCGCCTCGGCGCTGGTGCCGCCCACGACGAAGACCAGGTGGTAGGGCGGACAGGCCGCCGTGCCCAACGTCTTCATCTTCTCGACGAGGAAGGGCTTGAGCGCGGCCGGCGTGAGCACGGCCTTGGTCATCTGGAAGAGCTGGCTCTTGTTGGCGCTGCCCCCGCCCTTGGCCACGAAGAGAAAGCGGTAGTCCGTGCCGTGGCAGGCCATGATGTCGATCTGGGCCGGCAGGTTGGTGCCGGAGTTCTTCTCCTCATACATGCTGAGCGGCAGCATCTGGGAATAGCGGAAGTTCTCCTGGGTGTAGGCGCGGAACACGCCCAGGGAGACGGCCTCCTCGTCGCGGCCGGAGGTGGCCACCCGGTGGCCCTTCTTGGCGTAAATGATGGCCGTGCCCGTGTCCTGGCAGAAGGGCAGGTTCCGTTCGGCGGAAATGACGGCGTTGAGCAGCATGGCGCGGGCGATGTAGCGGTCGTTGTCGCTGGCCTCGGGATCCTCCAGGATGCGCGCCACCAGCTCCTGGTGGCTGGTCCGCATCAGGAAATTGACATCGGTGAAGGCCTTGCGGGTCAGCAGCGAGATGGCCTCATGCCCGACCTTGAGCACGACGTCGCCCTTGAAGGCGATGGGCTCCAGATAGTCCTTGCCCAGCGACGTGTAGGTGGCCGTGTCCTCGCCCAGTGGAAAGGGGTCGTGGTACTGGAACTCCATGATGCCTCCTGTGATTGTCCATACCCACCGAAGCACTCGGGATCTCTATCGGGATCGGGATCGGGATCGAAACTCGATAGCGATAGCGATACCGATAGCGATGGCGATGGCGATGGCGATCAGATTGTCTTCATGCCGATGATGGACATGAACTCGGCCCGGGTCTCCTGGTCATCATGGAACTCGCCCAGCATGGCGCTGGTGGTGGCGTAGGAGTTCTGCTTCTCCACGCCGCGCATTTGCATGCACATGTGGCGGGCCTCCATCACCACGGCCACGCCGGCGGGCTCGAGGACGTGCATGAGGGTCTGGGCCACCTGGTGGGTCAGCCGCTCCTGCACCTGCAGGCGCCGGGCGTGCATGTCGATGATGCGGGGGATCTTGGAGAGGCCGATCACCTTGCCGCGGGGCAGATAGCCCACGTGGGCCCGGCCGAAGAAGGGCAGCAGGTGGTGCTCGCAGAGGCTGAAGAACTCCACGTCCTTCACCACCACCAGTTCACTGCACTCCTCGTGGAAGATGGCGTCGTTGAGCAGGTGCCCCAGATTGATGCGGTAACCCTGGGTGAGGAAGTTCCAGGCCGTGGCCACGCGCTGGGGCGTGCGCAACAGTCCCTCCCGCGCCGGATCCTCCCCCACCTGGACCAGCAGCTCGCGGGTCAGCTCCTCGACGCGCCGGATGTGATGCCCGTCCATCTTGCTCCCAGTTGTTCTTGATGTGTCCCGCCCGGTGCGCCCCAGGCAGCCCGGCCGCCATGACGAGACGCGGGAGGCGGGCCTCCTCAGGCCTCATCCCCCTCCCAGGCCAGTTCCTCCGGATCCTCGTGCACCCGGGACTTGAGCAGGGCCACGGCAAGATAAAAGAAGGGCGTGTCCAGCAGGGCCACGATCACCTTGAAGAGAAAACCCATGGCCAGCAGGCTGCTGAAGCGTTCCCAGGGGATGACGCCGGCCAGGCAGAGCAGGCCCAGGACGGATCCCGTGTCCACGAACTGCGAGACGATGGTCGAACCGTTGTTGCGCAACCAAAGATGGCGGCCGCGCGTGAGGCGCTTCCAGAAGTGGAAGAGGCGGATGTCGATGAACTGGGCGGCCAGATAGGCCGTCATGGAGGCGAAGACGGCGGGGCCGAAGAGACCGAAGACGCGGCGGAAGGTCGGTCCGTCCACCGGCGACCAGTCCGTGGCCGGGGCCAGATCGGCCACGATCACCACTCCCATCACGAAGATCGAGGCGAAGAGGCCGGAGACCACCACCTGGTTGGCCTTGCGTCGTCCATAGAGCTCGCTGATGATGTCGGTCACCAGGAAGGTGATGGGATAGGGCAGGATCCCCACGCTGAGTTCGAAGGTGACCAGTCCAAAGGGACTCCAGGTGAAGAACTTCTGGAAGATGAGGTTGCAGGCCACCAGGGCGGCGATGAAAAGGCCGGCCAGCACAAGGAAAAGTCGTTCGCGGAAACCCATTCCTGCCCTTCTCCCCACCTGTGGCGGAGCGCTTGGTGAACACAAAGCACATTGACACCTGCGATCGAATGCGAGACAAAGGGGCGACGGCCGCGCTGATACTGATACCGATACCGATACCGATATCGATACCGATATCGATACCAATGAAAATGGGGCGGATCAGTCCATGGCCGAGGGACAAAGATCCGCCAGCACGCACTCGCCGCAACGCGGCCGCCGGGCCACACAGACGGCTCGCCCGTGGTCGATGATGCGGTGGGTGAACGCGACCCACTCGGCGGGAGGCAGCAGGGCCATCATCTCCCGTTCGATCACCTCCGGATCCCGGCTGGCCACCAGGCCAAGCAGACCGAGGATGCGGATCATGTGGGTGTCCACCACGAGGGCGGGCTTCCCATGCCAGGCGCCCAGCACGCAGTTGGCCGTCTTGCGACCCACCCCCGGCAGGCGGATCAGCTCCTCCAGGGTGGCGGGCACTTGGCCGCCATGCTCCTCGACGATGCGGCGACAGGCCCCCTGGATGGAGCGCGCCTTCTGGTTGTGGTAGCCGCAGGCATGAACGGCGGCGGCCAGCTCCTCCCGGGGCGCCCCCGCCAGGGCGGCCGCATCGGGCCAGCGGGTGAAGAGGGCGGGCGTCACCTGGTTGACGCGGGCATCCGTGCACTGGGCCGACAGAATGGTGGCCACCAGCAGCTGATGGGCACTGTCATGGTGCAGGGAACAGCGGCTGTCCGGCCAGGCATTCCGCAGCCGCCGGGCCACCGCCTGTGCCCTCTTGCTCAGGGCCACCCGGGACTCCCCGGCCACCCGCCTCCTGTCTCCCCCCATGCCGCCCCCCTGTCGCCGTCCCCGGCAAGAAGTAACCAAAAGCCGAAGTGGAAAGAAGACAGGACGGTGAAGGCCGCGGGCCAACCTCCGGTTGATCCCGGCCTGAACCAGAGACCATGGTGTCCGCTTAAGGTGATAGGGCCCTCGTCCGACAAGGCATTGCGGCGTAAGCGCCGCCTCTTCCCGCTATCTCGCGAAAAGAAAGCGGGGCAAAGAAAAGGCTCGCAGACCCTGACCAACGACGTTTGTGACACGCGCGGGGTCGCGCGTATCAGTTCTCCCTGGTCACCATCTCTTCGGCCTCTGCGCGCGCATACTTCCCGCCTTCGCTGCGTTACGGCGGTCAGTCGCGACGCGCGATGAGGCCTAATTCTGGACCCTGGGGCAAACCCCCATCCCGGCCTTCCCCCTGGGAGGGGGAAGGAGGTCTCACGCGGTGAAGGCCGCGGGCCTGAACCGAGAACACGGGATGTTCACTCACCTGACGCGCCCTCTGTCCGACGCCCGCTGTGAGGCGGGCTGGTCAGGGCCGGTGAGGTCTTGGAGAGCGCTTCTTTGGCCCACCTTTCTTTCGCCCGTGAAAGAAAGGAGCAGGAACGCGGCGCTTGCGCCGCAAGACCCAGCATCGCCACGCGTGACGTGGCCTAATTCTGGACCCTGGGGCAAACCCCCATCCCGGCCTTCCCCCTGGGAGGGGGAAGGAGGTCTCACGCGGTGAAGGCC